>JAICJP010000256.1 GCA_025928375.1 Candidatus Sulfotelmatobacter sp. | reverse complement strand
GCGTCGCGCCCACCGGTTGCGTCTTTGCGAAATGCAGGGGAAAACAGGATTGCGTTCACCTTTGCAGCGAGATCGTGCTGGCGGACGAACTCAACTGCGAAGTCATAATCCCGTCGGCTGCTCAAGACAAATTTGATCTCATCCCGCGGCGTTAATGCATCCAAGTTCTCCGCGCTGAATGTGTCGCCTTCGCCGGAATCAGGGCATTTCACGTCCACGATTTTGACGACCTCAGATGGAACAGATGCAAGAGGACGCTCTCCGCTGGTTTCCAGCAACACTCTGTACCCGGCCTGGAGGAGTCGCTGCATCAGGGGAACGACTTCGCGCTGCTGCAGCATGGGCTCGCCGCCGGTGATCTCGAGCAGGCCACCCGGTGGACTCAGGCGCTGGACCTCTCTCACCACTTCATCCCCGGACATCTTTACGCCGCCCTGGAATGTGTACTCACTGTCGCACCAGGTGCAGCGGAGATTGCATCCGGTCAGGCGAACGAAGATGCAGGGTAGTCCGGCGTAGGTGGATTCTCCTTGCAGCGATTTGTAGATCTCTGTGATCTGCATAAGAGCAGTGGCCAGTTGCCAGTTTCCAGTTGAGGCAACTGCTATTCGCTGTATTTGGCGGTTGTGGTGTCCGTCTCGAACACGGTGACATCTTTCACTCTTACGCGGCCGCTGGTCACAGTCTGCAGCCGGCTATTCGACTCGTCGTAGAAGTACTTTGCAAGGTTCTCAGCAGACGGATTGATTTGGGTAAACGGCTCGACGTCGTTGATCATCTGGTGATCCAGACGTTCAATAACGTGCTTCATCACCTCGCGAAGGTCCTTGAAGTCGAGCAGCAGGCCAGCCTTGTCCAGTTCGGCGCCGGCTAGAGTGACCCGAATCTTGTAATTGTGGCCGTGCGGGTTTTCGCACTTGCCTTTGTAATTGCGCAGGTAATGGCCCGCCGCGAATGTATCTTCCACCGTGACTTCGAACATGTTCCCCCAGCCCGTCGGCCGTGAATACAGGGCCAGGTTGCGCCCTGTTTGCAAACCTCTATTGTAGCGCCTTGGTCAGGGGCCTTGCGCTTGTTCACCACAGAGATCACACAGGGCCACAGAGGAATTCCCCTGTGTTCCTCTCTGCCCCCTGTGGTTCAACAATTCCCTACACGGGGTCATCCAACTTGACTGGGTTCCTTCGCTGACGGTAGTTTGCCTAGGCACTATAGATCACCAAGGGAGAACGCATGTTCCGCCTGCAAGGATGGATGTGGTTGTGCGTCGTGAGCTTTACTGCGGCAGTTTCCGCGCAAGCCAAGCCGGACGCGCCGGAGTTCGACGTCAAAGCGCATTACACCAAATACGAATACCGCATTCCTATGCGCGACGGGGTGCACCTGTTCACGTCGGTTTACGTGCCGAAGGATACTTCCCAGCCTTATCCATTTCTGATCGACCGCACTCCTTACAGCGTGGCGCCCTATGGAGTGGATTCATATCGCACCCGCCTTGGCCCCTCCCCGGATTTCGACAAGGCCGGATACATTTTTGTGTTTCAGGATGTGCGCGGACGGTTTATGTCGGAAGGAACGTTTGTGGAGATGCGGCCGCACATCGACGTCAAGAAGTCGAAGCAGGACGTGGACGACAGCAGCGACCTGTACGACACCATTGACTGGCTGCTGAAGAATGTCCCCAACAACAATGGCAACGCGGGAATCTGGGGAATCTCGTACCCGGGATTCTTTACTTCTGCAAGCATCATCGATTCGCACCCGGCATTGAAGGCCGCATCTCCACAGGCTCCTATGACCGATCTGTTCATGGGGGACGATGCTTATCACGGCGGCGCCTTCATGCTGGCGGCGAATTTCGAATTCTACGTTTATTTCAAGCCGCAGCGGAATCCGCAGTTTCCTCCCAAGACCGCCCCCCGTTTTGATTGGGGGACCACCGACGCGTACGACTTCTATCTGCACGCGGGCCCCATCGCGAATCTAAAAAACTACCTGGACGGAGCCAGCGCGCTCTGGGATGACCAGATGCACCACGACACCTACGATGCCTACTGGAAACCCCGCAACCTGGCCGCGCACATGAAGAACATCCATTGCGCGGTGCTGACGGTGGGCGGATGGTTCGATGCCGAGGACCTGCAGGGGCCGTTCTCCACATTTCATTCGATCGACGAGAAGAATCCCGGGATTTTCAACGCGCTGGTGATGGGGCCCTGGGTGCATGGGGGATGGGCACGCTATGAAGGGAAGCATCTGGGACGAGTGGAGTTCGCCTCCGATACCGGCGAGTACTACCGCAAGAACATTGTGTTTCCATTTTTTGAGCAGTATCTAAAGGGCAAGGGCGATGCGAAGCTGCCAAAGGCTTATGTATTCGAGACCGGCACCAACGTTTGGCGTCAGTATTCTGCGTGGCCTCCAAAAAATCTGGAGAGCAAGACTTTGTACTTCCAGCCCGGCGGCGGACTGTCGTTCGACGCGCCGGGCAATGCCGGCAACTCGTTTGATGAGTATGTGAGCGATCCGGCTAAGCCGGTGCCGTACGTCAATTACGCGGCGCTGGATGTCCCGCAGGAGTACATGCTTTCCGATCAGCGCTTTGCCGACAGCCGCACGGACGTTCTCGTCTACCAAACACCAGTGCTGGAGGAGGACATCACCATCGCGGGGCCAATCTCGCCGAAACTGTTTGTATCCACCAGCAGTACGGATTCAGATTTTGATGTAAAGCTGATCGACGTCTATCCCGCCGACTACGCGCACAAACAGGACACTGAAGAGGAGCGAGAGAAGCCGCGGAAAGATGTCGGCCCTCCGAAATTCGCCATGGGCGGATACCAGCAACTGGTGCGCGGCGAGCCGTTTCGCGGGAAATTCCGCCACAGTTTCGAGAAACCGGAAGCCTTCACTCCGGGGAAGGTGGAAGAGATCAATTTCACGATGCAGGACGTGAATCACACGTTCCGCCGCGGGCACCGCATCATGGTGCAGGTGCAGAGTTCCTGGTTCCCGCTCACCGATCGCAATCCCCAGACCTTCGTCAATATTCCGGATGCGAAGCCTTCCGACTTCGTGAAGGCTACCGAACGCGTATATCACGGCAAAGGGCAGGATTCGGGGATTGAGGTGGGAGTGGTGCCGTGGGGAGCGGAGCAACAGAAGTAGACGGCACGCTCGCTTACGCTCTCGGACGGACGAGGCATCCGCCCTACACAAGCCGTGAGGCCTCGTCTGGCGCGGAGTGCGCGATGCAGCGCTTCAGGATCCAACGCCGAAGAAGCCTTCGACCACTCGCAGGTCGGTCGTCTTCCTGTAGTTGGGCAGGCTCTCGATGAAGGTGCGGCCGTATTGCTTTTTGAGGATGCGGTTGTCGAGCAAGACGAGCAAGCCGCGATCGTGCAGCGAGCGGATCAGGCGTCCGAAGCCCTGTTTCAGCGTAATGACCGCGGCAGGGACTTGATATTGGAAAAAGGCGTTACCGCCTTCCGCATCAATAGTCTTCACTCTCGCGGCAACCACTGGGTCTGTTGGAACCGCGAAGGGCAGGCGGTCGATGATGACGCAACTCAACTGCTCTCCCTGAACATCTACGCCCTGCCAAAACGACGAAGTGGCCAATAGCACGGCGTTTGGCGTGAGGCGAAATTCTTCCAGCAATGCGGTTTTGGGCGCGTCTCCCTGGCGCAGCATGGGGAATTCCAGTTCGCCGAGCAGGCGCTGATAAACCTCGTTCATCTGCGCATAGCTGGTGAACAGAACGAAGGCGCGGCCGCGGGTAATTTCCAGCAATTTGCGGATGCGCTCGGAGGCTTTGCTAGTGAATTGCGGCGTGCGCGGATCGGGCATATCGGGCGGCACGTAGAGCACGGCCTGGCTCTGATAGTCGAAATGCGAAGGCAGGACAGTTTCACGCGCGTGTTCCAACCCGAGACGTTTGCGGATGTAGTCGAAGCCTCCGCCGACGGCAAGCGTGGCGGAGGTCAGCACGGCGCAGTCTAGTTTCGACCACAGGCATTCGCGCAGGATGGGGCCGACGTCGATCGGCGTCGCTTGCAGGAATACGTTTTGACGACCGCGGGAGCCCTCAGGTGCTGAAGCCCTGCTATTCTCTGGGCCTTTTGCGGCACGGTTCTGCCCGCCGAGTGCGCGCCCCGCCCCTCGCTGTTCTTCGCGGATTCCGCGGCCGCCGCGGCGCTCGATCCAGAACACGGTGTTGCGGTCTTGCGCTTCCATCGCATACGACAGCTGCACTTGAATCTCTTGCGCCCGGCGGACGAAATTGAAAACTTCTTCCGGCTTCTGCGGTAAGCCTTCGAGTTCTCCGGCGAGGCGGGTCAAAGCCTGATTGAAGCTTGTGAACTCATCGCCATTTTCTTCCAGGAATTCGCGGCGGGTGTCGAAGGCGAAGCGTCCATCGCCCGCCGGAAGCAACGAGAAGAAAAGTTGAGAGCGGTCGCGCAGGCTGCCCAATGCGCCCGAGAGCGAGGGCGACAGCATCTTATGGCTCTGCATCGAACGCTCGATATCGCGCGCCAGGTCTTCCACGCGCAGGTTGCTCACCGAGATTCCAAAGTAATTGGCCGCCACATCTTCCACTTCATGGGCTTCGTCGAAGATGACCGCGGCCGCGTCGGGAAGGATGCCGGCGTCGGGCGCACCATCGGCCTGCAACTTGATGGCAAGGTCGGCGAAAAAGAGATGATGGTTCACGATGATGATGTCGCTCTCCATCGCGCGCCGGCGCATTTCTGTGATGAAGCAGCGCTCAAACTCGCTGCACTTCTGCCCGGTGCAGGTATCGGCGCGGGCGTCGAGTTTGTGCCAGAGCATGCTCGCCTCGGGGAGTTCGGCTAGTTCGGCGCGATCGCCCGTGGCCGTATTTTTTTCCCAGGCCGCGATGGCACGGTATTGCTCGATCTCTTCCAGGCCGCTTAGGACCGGCTGGTTGGTCAAGTCGTGGAGCTTCTTGCGGCAGAGATAATTGTTGCGACCTTTCATGTAGCAGACGGAGAGCATGCCGGGGCCTTGGGTCGGGGAAACACCATGGACATCCTGAGAGGCTGTCCCTACGTGGTCTCCGGGGGTGAGCGCTTGTTCCAGGAACGGGACGTCTTTGTAGAAGAGCTGTTCTTGCAGATTTTTTGTGCCGGTCGAGATGATCACTCTCTTTCCGGAGCGGATGACCGGGACCAGGTAGGCCAGCGTCTTCCCGGTGCCTGTTCCCGCTTCCACTATCAGGTGGCGCTTTTCTTCTAAGGCCTGCTCGACCGCCTCGGCCATCTGCAGTTGGCCCCGACGAAATTCGTAAGCGGGATGCGTGCGCGAGAGAATGCCTCCGGGCGCGAAGAATTGTCGGAGAGAGGCATCCTTGCCGGTTGCGGCGGGACGATTCGAGGCCGGTGGCGCGGGCTGGGTACTGGGAGGCACGGGAGTCTCTATAATAGCGATTCCGGACAGGGCGCATCGGCACAGGAGTCGAGTCTTCGACTCGACCGGACATCCGATGGCGGCTGTCCCTACATGAGCTGTCCCTACGCTGGGTGTTGCTAGATTGGGATTACCTGCTTACAACTCGACTGTTGTGGGTACAGCCCCTTTGATCGCCATCGTGGGGAGGCCCAATGTTGGGAAGTCCACGCTGTTCAACCGGATCGTTGGATCGCGGCGCGCCATTGTGGGCGACGAGCCTGGGATCACTCGCGACCGGCTCTATGGTGATGCGGAGTGGAACGGCCACAAGCTGCGCATCGTCGATACCGGGGGCATTCTGCCCGAGGAAAAAGATTTCATTCCGGCTGAGATATATCGCCAGGCCCGCGTGGCGCTGGAGGAGGCTGCCGCCATTGTGATGGTGGTCGATGGACGCAGTGAAATTGCTGGCCCGGATCTGGAACTGGTGCGCTTGCTGCGCAAGGCAAACCGGCCGCTATTCGTTGCGGTCAACAAGATTGATTCCGAAAAGCAATCCTCTCTTCTGAGCGACTTCCACCGGCTGGGCGTGGAACACATGTATCCCATTTCTGCCGAGCATGGGCGCGGCATTGACGATTTGCTGGACGCGGTTCTGGCTCACCTGCCCGACGCCGTCGAGACGGAGGACACTGAGGTCACGGAGGAAGCTGCTGATGCGGTGCCTGGTGAAGAGCCAGCACACGAGGTCAAGGTTGCCATTATTGGGCATCCCAACGTGGGCAAATCTACGCTGCTGAACCGGCTGACTTCTTCCGATCGCGCCATCGTTTCGCCGATACCTGGGACTACGCGCGATGCCGTGGACGAAGTTGTGGAGCGCGATGGACGGCGCTTTCGGTTTATCGACACGGCGGGCATTCGCCGCAAGGGAAAAACTCATTTGATGGCGGAAAAGCTTTCGGTGGTGATGGCGCGCAAGCATCTGGAG
>JAICJP010000112.1 GCA_025928375.1 Candidatus Sulfotelmatobacter sp. | reverse complement strand
TCAGCCGTCAGCACCAGCTGCGCATTGCCGAGATCGGCGGCCGTGGATTGCAGCGACGCATTTGCCGCCTCTACATTCTTCCGCACGCGGCCAAACAGATCGACTTCGTAACTAAGCGAAAACGGGATCGAGTAGACATTTTGCGTGTACGGGCGAGGCTGAATGAGAGCCGCGGACGCTCCATTGAGCGGCCGGTTGCCCGATCCGCGCTGTCGCGCCGCGTTGGGGTCAGTCGAAACCTGCGGGAAATAGGCGGCGGTCGCAATGCGTGCCAACGAGCGTGCCTGATTCAGGCGATCGCGCGCCGCCACCAGCGCCTGGTTTGCCTGCAGCAGCTGCTGTTCGAAGCCATTCAGCGTGTCATCGTGGAATACCTGCCACCACTCTCCCTTGGGCACCGTGTCCTTTGGGGCAGCAGGCTGCCACGGGGCTTGGGTCTTCCATGTATCGGGCGCCGTTGCGGGCGGGGAAGGCCTGACGTAGCGCGGGCCCACGGTGCACGCGGCCGTAAGCATCAGCCCGCTCAGACCCACAAAGAACACCCTTCTCTTCACCGCTGGCTCCGCTTGTGGTGCAGGTCCTGGCGCTGTTCCGGCGCGTTTTCTTTCTGCCGCACGTCTCCGGGCTGTTGTCCCTGCTGGCCGGGTGAAGACTCGGCAATGTTGACCTGCTGTCCTTCTTCCAACGAATCGGGAGGATTGATTACAACTCGATCTTCCGCCGAGACTCCACCCAAGATCTCCAGGCTGGTTCCGTAGTCGCGTCCAATGTTGATCGGCCGCAACTGGATTCTTCCGTTTCCGTCCACCACCGCCAGCCTCGGCCCTTCGGATCGGAAAAGCATGGCATTCACCGGAACAGTGACTTTATTCACGTTCGAACCTACGGCGAAATGTACTTCCCCAAAGGATCCGGGCAAGAGGCGCCCGTCCTTGTTGGGGACATCCACCTCGGTCAGCAACGTGCGCGTGGTTGGATCGATCGACTCCGCCGTTCGCGCGATTCTGGCGGTAAATTTCTGTCCCGGAAATTCCTGCAACGTGACAGTGGTCTGCCCGCCCACTCTAATAAGAGGCGCATAGGACTGGGGAACGCTGGTGAATACGCGCAGGGGATCCACGCGCGCGATATCGAACAATTCCCGGCCGGCGGCGCCGGCTCCGGCATTGATCAAAGCTCCAGGATCTACATTTCTCTTGGTGATAACGCCGGAGAACGGAGCATAGACCCGTTTGAAGCTCTCCAACTGCTCCAGGCGGCGCACATTGGCATCGGCGGAAGCCAGGTTGGCCTGTGCCTGCTTGTAGCCGCTAGTCTGCTGGTCGGCTTCCTGGGCGGAAACCGAATCGCTTTTGCGCAGGTTCTCCCAGCGTTCCGCGCTGATCCGGGCCAGTTCCAACTGAGCCACGATCTGCTGGCGCGCGGCACGGGACTGATTCAGTTCCTGATCGATTTCCGGAGTGTCAATGGTGGCGAGCAAGTCGCCTTCCTTCACCCGGCTGCCAATGTCCTTGTACCAGCGCACCAGGTACCCGCTGGTTCGCGCATAAATCGGGGATTCTTCGAATGCTTGCAGGGAGCCTGGCAGCACCAGTTCCTCGTCCGGAGTTTCTGCCAAGGGATGAACGATGGCAACGGTGGGGACCGTCGAGCGCTCAGTTTCTTTAGCTAAGGCGCGTTCATGGGTCTCGCGGCCAATCAAAGTCACCGCTCCGGCCACCAGCAGGATCAGCAACGCAACGCCAATGATCAGCAGGGCTTTTCGAGGGGGAGCGGGAGGAAGTTCCGGGGGCGGCGTCAGGGTTTGCGTCTGATGACGAGACCGCTCCTCCATGGCCGCGATTTCTTCATCGATCTGCGATCGCGTCAAGTGCTCGGCGCGTTCGCCATCGTGCGCACCGTTGCCGCTATCAGCGCGGCGCTGCCGTTCTCCGACTGCCATGTGCCGGGTCTTATCCTCTCCGCTCATCCTTAATCCAACTTTCTTCGCTCTCCAGCCCTCACTGCCCTATGCTTCCAACTCCTGCGCCCGTTTGCGCTCGCGGCGGCCGTGAAAAATCGCGAAGACGCTGGGCACGAAGAACAATGTCGCCACCGTAGCAAACAGCAACCCGCCAATAACCGCTCGGCCGAGAGGCGCATTCTGCTCGCCGCCTTCCCCAAACCCGAGTGCCATGGGCACCATTCCGATAATCATCGCCAGGGCAGTCATGAGCACGGGACGAATTCGAGTGTACCCGGCGGACACAGCCGCTTTGAATGCAGGCATACCCTCGTCCATCTGCTCGCGCGCGAAACTGACCATCAGAATCGAGTTCGCGGTGGCTACGCCCATGCACATGACGGCCCCGGTCAGCGAGGGAACACTCAGACGCGTATGCGTCAGCAGCAGGAACCAGCAGATTCCCGCAAGCGCTCCCGGCAAAGCCGTGATGATGATGAAGGGATCCAGCCAGGACTGGAAATTCACCACAATCAGCAGATACACGAGAACGATGGCGCCTAGCAATCCCGCACCCAGTCCAAAGAAGGAAGATCGCATGGTGGAAACCTGCCCACGCATGACTAGATGAGTTCCGCGGGGCAGCTGGTTATCGAACTCTTTGAGGATCTTGTCCGTATCTGCTGCAACGGCTCCCAGATCGCGGTCCTGGGTGCTGGCGTAGACATCCATGACCGGCTGCACGTTGTAATGGTTCACCGTGGCAGCCCGAACCGAAGGCGCGACCTGCACCAGATTTCCCATCAACTGCGGGCCTTGCTGCGAGACGACCGGGATATTCATTAGATCGTGCAGATCGGTCATACGGTACTGCGGCGCCTGCACGGCAATTTGATAGGTGACCAGATTCTTGGGATTGAGCCAGAAATTGGGGGAGGTCTGGAAACTTCCGCTTAGCGAAACCAATGCGCTCTGGGCGACTTCTCGCGCCGTCAAGCCAACCTGGGTCACGCGGGTGCGATCGATGTCCATGTGCAACGTGGGCAACGAAAGCATCTGCTGCACATGAACGTCCGCAGCGCCGGGAACGTGCCGCATCCGGTTCGCGATTCTTTGTGCAATCTCGTAATTTTGCAGCATGTTCGTTCCAACCACCTGCACATCGATGGGCGCCGGCAATCCAAAATTTAGAATCTGGGTGACAATATCCGCGGGCTGGAAGAAGAATTCGGTGCTGGGGAACTGCTGCGGCAAAACTTCCCTCAAGTGGCGCATTAGCTCCGCGGTTGGCGGATGATGTTCCGGGTTCAATCCGATGAGTATCTCGGCATCGCTGGTCCCAACCGTCCCATTGGAACTGTAGGACTGGTTGATGCCGGAGTTGGGCAGCCCGATATTGTCGAGAATGGTTTGCAGCTGTCCGGGAGGAATTTGCTCGCGCAGGAATGCCTCAATCTGATCGCAGAGACGCGCCGTTTCCTCCACCCGCAATCCGGCACGCGCACGCACGTGCAAGCGCAGCAATCCGGCATCGACTTGCGGGAAGAAGTCCTGGCCTAGAAACAGGCCCAACCCCAAGGAGAGGAGGCAAAACAACAGAAAGCAGGTGGCAAACACGCCGCGATGCTCCAGGGTGGTTTCGAGCAAGGCTTCGTAGGAGCGCCGGAAATCCTCGAACTTCCCCTCGAATCCCCGCTGGAACCTGCCCATGAACGACTTGGGCGCTTCCGCCCGATGTTCGTGGCCGCGCATGATGTACATGACCAGCGTGGGAATCAGAGTTCGGGACAGCAGATAGCTGGCCAGCATGGCGAAGCTGACCGCCTCGGCCAACGGCACGAACAGGAACTTGGCGACGCCGGTCAGGAAGAACATGGGCACAAACACGATGCAGATGCTGAGAGTAGAAACCAGCGCTGGAACCGCAATCTGCTGCGCGCCATCGAGGATAGCCTGGCGCATTTCCTTACCCAGCGCGAGATTGCGCTCTATATTTTCGATTTCAACCGTGGCGTCGTCGACCAGAATTCCCACCGCCAGCGCCAGGCCCCCAAGCGTCATGATGTTGATGGTCTCGCCGATGGCGCCCAGCAGAATGATGGAGACGAAGATCGATAGCGGAATCGAGATGGAAATGACAATCGTAGGGCGCCAATCCCCGAGAAAGATCAGGATCATGCAGGCGGTCAATGCCGCAGCGATTAATCCTTCGCGCAGCACTCCATAAATCGACCCCCGCACGAATAAGGATTGATCGAAGAGCGCGGAAATTTTGAGTTCCGGCGGCAGCGCCTGCGACGCTTGCTGCACGATCCCCTTAACCCCCTCCACAATCTGCAAGGTCGATGCTTTGCCGTTTTTGTAAATCGACATCAGCGCGCCGCGATTGCCGTCCTGGCGCACGATGTTGGTCTGGGGCGCAAATCCATCCCGGATATGCGCCACATCCCGCATGTATAGCGTCGAACCGTTCGTCGTTTTTACGGGAAGATCATTCAGTTCCGCAATCGTCTGCGGCGTTCCATTCATTTCGACGCTGTACTCAATAGGTCCCAATTTCATCGTGCCGGAGGGAAGAATGATGTTCTGCGCATTCACCGCGCCCACGATGTCGTTGGGGGAGAGGCCGAATTGCTGCAGTTTCGCCAGGTCCAGGTCCACCTGGATCTGCCGCAGTTTTCCTCCATAGGGATAAGGCGTTGCGGCGCCGGGCACGGTCGCGAGATAGGTGCGCAGGAAGTTCTGGCCAAGATCGAACAATTCTTGTTCCGGCAATGTCTTGCTGCTCAACCCCAGCTGAATGATGGGAGTGGTGGATGCGCTATACGAGATAATCAGCGGTGGCGTAGTGCCGGGCGGCATTCCCCGCACTGAGGTCTGGCAGATGGCCGTAATCTGCGCGATTGCGCCCTGGACATTCGTTCCCGGGCGGAAGAAGACTTTAATGATCCCCAGTCCGTAGACCGACTGCGATTCCATGTGCTCAATGTCGTTGACCGTGGTGGTGATGCCGCGCTCAGAGTTGGCGACAATCCGGTTCGCCATGTCCTCGGGCGACATTCCGGTGTAAAACCAAACCACCGAGACGACAGGAATATCGATGTCGGGGAAAATATCAGTCGGCGTGCGCAGAAGGGTGATGGGCGTCAGGATCAGGATGACCAGCGCCATCACGACAAACGTATAGGGACGCCTTAAGGCTAGAGCTACAATCCACATGAATTACGGTCACTCCCAACTCGAGCCGAGACACCGCCCCAAGCCTGCCCCAGGAAAACTTAGATTCGATACTCCGCGTATCGGATTCTAAATGACTGCGCTTGATTATATGGTAGCGTAGCAGCATGCGCAAAAGGCCGTCCATCCAGCGGAATCGCATGAATGGGAATGGCAGGCGTCCCCCGGGACGCCCGCGCAGCGAGGAAGCGCGACTCGCAATTCTGAGCGCCAGTCTCAAAGTTCTGGCCAAGACGGGCTTCTCCGATTTCACGATTGAAGAGGTGGCGGAGCGGGCGCAAGTCGGCAAAGCCACCGTTTACCGCTGGTGGCCGGATAAGGCCGCGCTGGTCGCCGACGCGTTCGCCAGCAGCACGGTCAGCAAGCTCCACTTTCCCGACACCGGCTCAATTTACACCGACCTCAGCCAGCAGATGCGGCAATTGATCAGGGTCTTCTGCAGTCGAAGAGGCCGCATCGTGGCGGCCATCCTGGCCGCCGGGCAAAGCGAACGAAGGGTGCTCACCGCTTTTCGGGACCGGTTTATGATGCCTCGCCGCGAAGAGGCCTACGCCACGGTCGACCGCGCCATTGCACGCGGCGAGTTACGCCGGAATATCGACCGGGATCTCTTGCTGGATTCCCTCTACGGCCCCGTTTACATGAGATTCCTGATCCAGCATGATCCGTTGACGCCTGAGTTCGTCGATCATCTCTGCGAAATGGTTTTACGGGGCGCGCGTCCCGTAGCTCATGAAATGCAACAGTAAGTATCGATAATCGATGCGGCTCCGTGATGTATTCCGCTTCTGCCGTGATTCGTTGACGGAGCAATCCGCGCACTTCAGATGAGGCGATCCAACCGGGCGCATTGCCGTGATCGACCAGACCATCTCACACTGCAGTGGGCGCCCGACGGAAAATTCCTATATCTTTCGTTGCAGACCTGGGATACCAAGCAGACGGTCCACCGCAACTTGTACGGGGTTCCCCTGCCCTGAAACCGTTGCGGCACGCGGCGCGCTATCAAATAGTGAACTGCCAGGATGTGCCCAACTGTGCTGGGCCAATCCGCATGTGGCAAGTTAAGCACAACGTGTGACAGCCGGGCCGCATCTATTGGCCGTGTCCAACTCTGACCTGACGACCCTTCTTCTTCTCCTATTACTCCTCGTCGCTCTCGCTCAGTTGCTCGGATATTTATTCGTGAAAATTCGCCAGCCCAAGGTTGTTGGCGAGATTTTTGCTGGAGTTGTCTTGGGGCCAGCCTTGCTGGGCAGGTTGCATGTCGCCTCAGTGTCTCTACCTGAGTTGTCCAAGCACCATGCGCCTCTCCTCGATTTCGTTTATTGGATGGGGTTGCTGCTATTGATGTTCCTTTCCGGTGCGGAAACGAAGCAGTTGTTCAGTCGTGAGGAGAGGCGAGAGGTGGGCTGGCTAGCGATTGTGGGAACCGGTGTTCCGTTCGCGATTGGCCTGGCATGGGGACCGCTCTTGGTGAGTACGGCTATTGCCGGGCCCAAAGGGAACAAACTGTCATTAGTGATAATTTTGGCCGTTGCGGTGGCGGTCACATCTGTTCCGGTTATTTCCAAAATTTTCGCAGACCTCAAGATTCTCCACACTCGCTTTGCCCGGCTGGTGCTGGGGGTCGCGGTACTGGAAGACATCGTGCTTTGGGCTGCCTTGGCCGTCGCTACTGCCGCAGCCGGAACGGCAGTGTTAGTGCCTCGCCAGATCGCTTACCATCTGATCTCCACCGTCGCTTTCTTTGCGGTGGGTCTCACGCTTCTGCCGAGAGCAGTCAAACGAATCAACAAATCGAAGTTCAATGTGCTCGCTCGGCAGGCTCCCGTCTCATACACCCTCGCGGTCCTATTGGCATATTGCGTTCTCGCTGGACTCTTCAAGGTGAATCTTGTTTTCGCAGCCTTCCTGGCGGGCTTTGCTGTTGTCCATAAGAAGCGTCGCCTGTTTGCGGATGCACTGGATGCGATCGGAAAGGTCTCATTCGCTTTCTTCATACCAATCTACTTCGCCATCGTTGGACTCAAGCTCGACTTGGTACGCGCGTTCTCCTGGCGGATGCTGGTTCTATTTCTTGTTGGAACATGCGTGATTAAGCTGTTGTCGGTCGCCCTTGCTGGTAGGCTCGCGGGCTTCCGTGGGCTTGACCTCATTAACCTGGCATTGACGACGAATGCCCGTGGAGGGCCGGGGATCGTTTTAGCAAGTGTCGCTTTCGACGCGGGCATCATCAATACTGAGTTCTACACGACCCTTGTCCTGGCTGCGGTAATCACTTCCCAGTTCGCCGGGGTTTGGCTTGAATACGTCCTGCGGCGGGGTTGGCCGTTGCTGCGATCTGATATTCAGGAGCCACAGGTTGCGACGGGAGATGTAACGGTCGCTGCTTAGCGTCCACGATCGGGATCCGGCACCGGCTCTATCGCAGCGAACTCACAAGGGCAGAGCGGAAGGGAAACCCCAACAAACAACTGGGTTGGAAAGCAAGAGATGGTCGGGCCGAGCCCAGTTACAGTCTTTACAACAACTTGCGGGACTCGGGTGGCAACGAAAAGACCGCGAGCACAGCGACACAGTTCTTGAAGCATCTGGTCAACGTACTGGCCGAACTCGCAGCACTCGGAGTGGCCCTTGTCTGCCTCCGAGACAACCGAGACCTGAGTACATTCGACGCAACCAAGCACGGTTGCAAGAACGAGGCTACTGTCAAATAGCGTTTGACGCTGGCAGATCTCTCATCCTAAGCTGAGCGACAAATTCCCAAAAAATTGCGAGGATTCTCGGAGGCTCGTCATGCCCCGCGTTGCTCCAGCCGCACGCATTCGTAGTGTTGTCGAAGCTATTTCCGGTTTCAAAAGACTCCAACGCGAGATGGACCGTTTATGCCGGAGAGACAGAATTTACCAAAAACCAACGACGCGCTCTCAACAAAGCTATCCGCCAGTTGCGCAACTCTGCACACCAGACAAAGCTATTGAATAGCGTCGGAAAGTGTTTGAGGCACCATTAGAGTCAATTCAGTAAGCAGGCTCAAACCGCGTACACTCAATTTCTCCCCTTTAAGACCAGAAAGCCCCCGCACGTTCATTGGAGGCATATTGGAGAATCGAAGGAAAAACGTGCGTGTGCCGATCCAAGCTCAGTTGACTTGCGTTGCGGAGTCTCGCACTCTGCGTGGAGTCACGCGGAATATTAGCGAAACGGGAATTGGGGTTGAGCTTCCCGAACTCAGGAAAAGGGCGAATGTGCGATTAGAATTCCGGCTGCCCGGTTCGGACAGCATGATTGATGCGACTGGTGCGGTAATTTGGGTTTCAGGCAAGCGAAACGGGATCAAGTTCAAGTACGTGGGAGAACAAAGTCAGAAGTCGCTCCGGCAGTTCATCCAAGAGCGAAAGCATTCAGCCAGTTAGACGGATCTTGGCTAGCTCTTTTCGATGTCAAGACCACTCGTTCGAAACCATCGCCCGGAACTGCGAATTCGAGCTTACTACCGAACAGGCGGTTTTCCGATTCCAGCTTACTTTAGTACTCTTCTGCGTGCGCCAATCGTACTCTTTGTACCTCCTCGTTCCCCTAGAACAATGATCGACTAAGAGCCTCATTCAGATCTCGAATCTCTGTGAGCAGGCTCTAAGCGGACGAGATGGCCGAACATCCAACGAGAACGGGCCGATTCTATTGGGGCTGCAGATGTGGGAAGTTCAAATCGTTCGTCTTGGCGGTGTGATCGTCGCGACTCTGGTGTTTTTCGGGCTATCCAAATACCTTCTCCATTCTGATCCGTTGTTTAGCCAGGGCGTGGTGTTCGCAATCACCGTGTTTTCGTTGGGTGTCTTGGACCACTACCTCCGCATTAAGAAGACTCCTAGACGAACGATTGCCCACGCGGTACGATACCGCGCAGGTGTACCGCTCGTGGCTGAAGAATCACATATTGCCAGCGTGGGGCGATGAGCCTATATCAGCAATTCAGCCTCAGCCCGTTGAGTTGTGGCTGCGCAAGCTCGCACTATCGCCAAAGAGTAAAACACATGTGCGAGCGCTGATGCATTCGCTTTTCGAGTTTGCCATGTTCGCGGGTGTGATCGAACTCGGAAGGAATCCCATCTCGCTCGTTAGGAACGTGGGCGCATCGCACAAAACGCGACACACCCGGAACCTAACAATTGTGGAGTTCCAACAGCTCGTGAAGGAACTACGGGAACCATTCTCAACATTGGCCCTGTGCTGTGCGTGCTTAGGGCTTCGCATCTCGGAAGCTCTGGGGCTGAAGTGGGGCGATGTGGATTGGCTGGGATCACGGATCACGATCCAGCGTAGCGTAGTGGCTCAGGTGGTAGATGCTCCCAAGACGGAAGGTTCGGGGAAGTCTATCGGCATCGCGGGTGAATTGCCTCAGTGCTTGCAAGCGTGGAAGCAGATCACGGAGTTCTCAAGTGACACCGATTGGATTTTCGCGTCACCTGTGAAGCTGGGGCGCTTGCCTTACAGCTATACCGGAGTTGTCCGCATCATCCGGCGAGCAGCGGGGAAGGTCGGTGTCGGCAGAATAGCGACACACACATTCGCCATAGTTTCCGTTCGTGGTTGGGCGCGGAAGGAATCCCGGGAGACCTTCAAAAGCAAGTGATGCGGCACAGTACGATAGGCATGACCCTGCGATACGGCACAACCTTCGATGCTCAGTTGAAGGATGCTAGCAGCCGAGTCACAGACCTCGTATTCGCTAATGGATCACAGAACGGATCACAATCCTCGTAAGTCTCTGAAAAGATGGTCGGGGCGATAGGATTTGAACCTACGACCCCCTGCGCCCAAGGCAGAATTGTTACGGAACTTACTCTCGGGTTCGAGACTGGGCGTTTGCAATAACTTCCGATTCGGCTCTTGCTAATCGGAAATATAAGGCAGGTAGCCTAGGAATACAAGACAATTTGCGGATGAGAATTAGAGTAATTGTCAATTACTTTTCTCTTTTGTTACCCGCAAAGCATGTGTCAAGACGCTGTTGTTGCAGATCCAACGGTCAGCCTCTGCCCGCTCGTTTCTCAGGAACTTACTACGAGCGAGGCGCATTGCGATATCCAGCCTGTGTTTATTTAGCGGTTGCATGAGTTTCGGCCTTACGACTTGTTTCAGCCACTTTTCTGCGAGTAGTGCGTCACGTCGAAACCGAGCTGAATGAATCGCAGCTTCCTGCGCGATCAAGTCTCTAATGGTATCCGTCAACGAAGCGCTCACCTGTAAACATCGTTCCAAATGAAACGCACCTGATACGCCGTCGTTCCTCGCGGTGCAGGATATATATGCAAACCAGTTGCCCCAAAAATCGTCAATCGAGTCATCGCACAGAGATGATGCAGCTTTTAACCAGGTTTGCTTCCACTGCTTTGGCGGTATTCCAAGTCGTTGCTGTACTCCCACAGCATAGATGCTTAGGAGTCGGCGAGTGCGGGTGCGATCTTTAAGGAGCGTTGCAAGGCGGAAGCCATCGGTGAACGACGCGGGACTCACGGGTAAAGGCAGTAGGTTGAACACCGACATGAGGACCGAAACGATCGCCAGCAGGCCAGCGAAAGAAGAAAACCTATGATTGGTAAAAAGGAGGGCGATCGGCACAGTTATCAAATTTGCAAAGGGTCCGGCTGCGATATAAAGCATAAGACGACGCCGCAGCCGCAGAACTGTGTCCACGTCCATACCTGCATAGCCCGACGATGATGTTATCGATGGCAGCCGGAAGCGAAGCCTCAGCTTACCGTGTTCTAGGTGAATGGCTAGCGGTCCAACGGCGATAGAACGAAATCTGAAACCTAAGCACCACCCTGCTGTCAGATGACCGAGTTCATGAATCAGAATTGAAATGTAAGCTGCAACGGGAAGCAGAATTATGAAGCGTCCACTTGATGAAATGAAGTTTTGGATCAGTACAATGCAAGCCCCGGAAATTGAGGGAACGACTATGGCCCAAGGCTGAATCTCGTCCCTTCGGAGCGGAAGAGTGCCTGAATCCAAGATTGGAGTCTGCCCAGCCGCTGTTTGTTCCGATTTTGACATTCCGCAGAAGCATAATGGCACAGCAATATCTCAATCGGCGGGAAATCTCAATTTCAGTTAAACCCCAGCATGAGAGCTTACGCGCTATCTTCGCCAGTCATTCCCACTCGAATTTGCGTGGTCTGAGACAACGCCTGTTCCGATTTAAGAACCCCCTTTTGGGCTAAAGAAACACGGAAAACTGCGCCTAGCCGATTCAGACGGAACGCGGTAGCATTTTCCCGCTGGTTTAGAGATATAGCGAGGGATTCTTCCTGTGCCGGATGAGAATGAACTCTACGAAGAGTGGTCCAAAGCAACTGATCGGCGAGAGATCGAGGAGAGACTCTACCGTGCTGTGAGCAGGCACGCTGCGGCCGTGGTCCTAACGAAATTCCCAGAAGGTCACAGAGATCTCGTTCATAACATCGCTTCTGCGGTGATCGGTCAGTTGGGACGATTTCGGGGCGAGAGCAAGTTCAGCACTTGGGTTCACGAAATCGCTTCGCTAAAGACCAAAGAAGCTCTTCGCGCGAAAATACGGTATAAAAGGGTGTTCGACGAAACGAAAATTGTAGTTTCCGGACCAGAGGAAGACAGGGGAGAAGATCCGGAAGCCGGAGCATCGCACCGCGTTTACGGGATAACCATGCCTGAATCGGATGCTCGCATTGCTTTTGAGGAATTGTTCGATCAGCTTTCCGAGGACGAAGCAACCCTCCTGCAGAGCAAGTCCGAGGGATTCAGCAGTGAAGAGATCAGCACCAGGCTCGGGATAGGCAGAGAAGCAGTGGACAGTCGATGGGCACGACTGAAGAAAAAATTACCCTTGGGCGACGGCTAGAGCGGTTTGCGGCAACTAATTACATAGAGGGCAGTTGTACCTCGCCAAGAATCGCAAAGTCCGCTTCCTTGGCACTGTGGGACCCCTCTCCTAGATGAGTATTCGCCTCCCTGTACCAGAGATTCCCTCCCTTACGTCGCTCAAAATCGACGTTCTCAATTGGACTGTCCCAACTGCATCTACCTCTAC
>JAICJP010000373.1 GCA_025928375.1 Candidatus Sulfotelmatobacter sp. | reverse complement strand
GTGGACCAGCTGATCGGCCTGAAAGTGCAGGGCGCTGACGCGGAATACTATCGCGGCCTCAAGGAAGCGGGCATCGATCCTGATATCGACCGCCTGGTTGCCCTGAAGGTGCAGGGCGTCACCCCGGAGTATGTGCGTGGGCTTCGCGCCGCAGGTCTGACCTTAACCGCAGATCAAGTGATCTCGATGAAGGTTCAGGACGTCACTCCGGAATATCTCAAGAGCATGCGCGAGCAGGGCATGGATGTGAATGCGAACAACCTGATCTCGATGCGTGTGCAGGACGTCACGCCAGAATACGTGCGCGACATCAAGGCTCTTGGTCTCACGCCGTCGTCTGACCAGGTGATCTCCATGAAAGTGCAGGATGTCACTCCGGAATACATCAAGGCGTTGCAAGCGGCGGGATTCCATCCCAGCATCAACGACATCATCAATGCCAAGGTGCAGGATGTTACGCCCGAGTTCATCGCTCGCGCCCGGCAGCATGGCTTCAAAGACTTGAGCCTGGATAAATTAATCCGCCTCCGTCAATCGGGAATTCTGGATTCGAAAGCGGATCTCTAAGCCTGACGTTCGGTTCGCCTTTGCTTGGACGAACGACATTGTCCTCGCTACACACCGTTTGTACGGAGATCAGTTATGAGAATGCGTCGCACTCTTGCTTTCATCGTATTCGGTTGCCTGGTGCTATTCACGGCGGTCAAGAATCGCGCGGCGGAAGTCCGCGGCGGCGATTGGACCATCAGCAAGTCGGACCTTCCCGGCAAGGTCGAGTTCTCCCTGATCGAGCATCATCATGGCGGGCAATCGAACCACAGCACCGACTGGCCTATGACTTCGTTTCAGGGCGTCGACTTCTCGAAGCCGGGACGGCAGGACGTTCACTTCACCATCACTCGCGATGCGGGCAAGATCGATTGCGAGGGCTTTCTCAAAGACGGCGAAGGCGCGGGACTCTTCCACTTTCAACCTGATCCGAATTACTCGCGACAGATGAAGTCGCTCGGGTTTGACGTGGATGAGGAGAAGCAGTTCGCGATGGCGGTACAGGACGTCAGTGCCGAATTCGCCAAGCAGATGAAAGGCGAGCATCTCAGCGATCTCGATACCGACAAGCTCATCGCCTTTCGTATCTTCCGAGTCGATTCACAGTTCATCCACGATCTGCGCGCGGAAGGCCTGAACATTTCCGAGAGCGACAAGCTAGTCGCATTCCGCATCCATGGCGTGACTCCCCAAATGGTGCGCGCCTTGCATCAGGCAGGCTATTCGCCGGACGAAGACACGTTGATTGCCATGCGAATCCATGGCGCGACTCCGGAATGGATGCAGCAGATGAAGCAGCGCGGTTATGACCACGTTGATTTGGAGAAGCTGATTGCGTTCCGCATTCACGGGGTTTCGCCGGAGTTCATCGACAAGGTGCAGGCGCTCGGCTACAAGCATCCCGATCCCGACCAGTTGATCGCCATGCGCATTCACAACGTCACTCCCGAATACATCAGCGACATGCGCTCGCGCGGAATTCACGATCTGAGCATCGATCAACTCGTCAGCATGCGCATTCACGGGATCGACTAGGCAGGACGGAACGGCTAGGCCTGAGAGCGGACGCCGGCAGTTCGCTCCGCGCTGATCGATTCGTCGGCGTCGCTGCCGTGAAACTCGATGCCATACAGATACAGCGCGCGATGCCGCACCGTCCCCGGGATTCGCATCAAAGAGGGCGGGCCGTCGGGGGTATGAAACTCCACCTCGATTCGTGACCCTACCGGCAGATGCGCCACTGTAAATAGCCCCATCCCTCCCTCGCTGATGTTGATGCCAACTGCGTCCATGGCACCCAGCTTCGTAATCACACGCACGGAAGTATTCAGCAGTTGGCGTTTTCGATGACGCCGGTCTTGCTTGGGACTAAGTCTGGGGAACATAGGCGAATGCGCAAGGAATCCTACCGTAGCGCAAAAAGCCCGCCCAGCCGAGATTACGAAAGGTTTAGGATCACCTGCAGATGGGTCAATTGCAGCGCGAGTCTGTAAACCCGCACCGATAGTTACGGCTCACTGCGCTGTGGGTGCCCCAGCTCTTGCCGTGTTTGCGAGACTTGGGACGAGGGCAGCATAAACTTCGCGCACAAACTCGTCCCCCTTCACCCGCCCATTTCCAAATTTTGCGTCGAATTCTGCCGTGGGATGCTCGGCCAGAATCTCCGGTTCTTTTCGGCCGGATTCCATCGCGCGCTTTACCCGATCACGAACGGTCACGATCATGTCGTGAAACTGTTTCAAGCCTTGGCCATTGCTCACTGCCCCCCGCGCCGGAACCACTTTGAACGTGGCATCAGCCGTCCACGGGTCGATGGTGGTCAGCAACCCTTCCAACGTGCCTCCTTGCGCAGGATCGATCATGGGATAACCGTCCCCGGGGAATACCTCGCCCATATACACGAGCTTGGCAGTGTGAAAATGCACGAGAGCATCGGCATCGCTGAACCCCGGCTTCTGATGTACTACGTGAATGGCCTCTCCGTTCAAATCGAAGGTGAGCACTTCGGAGAAGGCTACGCGCGGGCGGTCGACCCGGAGTTGCACAAGATGGGAATCAAGCGGTGGAGGAGTGCCCATCACGTGTCCTCCCAACCGGTGCAGCGCGTTCTCTTGCATCGCCACAAAAGCGCCGCGCTTGCCCCATCCCGCATCTCCGTGGGAATGAGCCAGGTCCTCCGGAGCGATCACCACATAACGAGCCGCGGAACTGGTACGTTCCGAAAGAATTTTGCTGATCGCTGCTGTGCTTGCGGCGGAGGGCGTTCCGATCAGTAGAGCACCATCATCCCCGACCGAACAGATAACATTCCCCGTGCTCGTCGAAAAAACCAGAACGTTAGGAGTAATCTCGGTGACGGAAGCGTCCTGAGCCGCAAGTCCGCACGTACCCAACAGCCAGGGAGCGAAGAACATCAACAAGGTTGCGCGCGCGCCGATTCTCATTCGAAGCACGAACATGGGATGGCGTCCTCCCTTCGAGCTTCAAACTTAGCACACAAGGAAAATCAGCGAGCCGCCGTGGTGACTGGCTTGGGCTCAAGCTGCACATCGAACTGCAGCCGGGCCACCCGGAAATATGCGGTCCTGTCAGTTCTGCCCACCCGCACGACTACCTGGTTCAAATACGGGGGGTGTTGATTCGCACTCTCTTGCGCGCAGATTCTTGGCACCGCCCAGCCGGCCCCGCACAGTACGGCAGCGGTCAAAACCGTGGCGACAACTCTCGAAACTGTCCCGAACTGTTCTTCCACCACCATGGTCCCGGCAGAAAGATCTCCCAGCCGCTGTCGCCATGGCGAGCAGCCCGCCACAATTGCGCCAATCACGTACAAGCCGACCGCATCCACAAAGCGCAGCAGGTTGCGAATTGCTGCCGCTGACAAGGCACCACGACGGCCGGTTCGAACCACCCGGATGCCGACGATCACTTTTCCAACCGTGGCCCCGCAACTCGCCTCCAACACGCAGGTGTAGATAAAGAAGATTGCTGCATTGGTCATCAGCACCGCGAGCAGCGATGCTGCAGTGAGACTCAGTTCAGCGTTGTCGAATGAACTCCAGCGCATGAATATCCATGCGTCCGCCATGGCAAAGAGACCAAACAGGACTATCGTATCCAGCACGAACGCGTTGAATCGATCGCCCAGCTTGGCAAGTCGGGGAGCGTAGCAGCCGCTTCGGGAACTCGCCGCCGCGGCTACTGTTTTCGGTGTCTCGCCCTCGGTTAGCCCCGCCGCGTCCAGCAAGTGCTGTCCGGGAGGAATATATCCGCCGCACGCAGGACAACTTTTCGCCTCCGCCTTAATTTGCCGGTAGCAGTGGGGACATTCCATAGGTTTCCTTGCGGCCGTGCGAAAAGGTTCTCAACAGCATACGAACTTCCTGGCGCATGGCGGCATCACGGAAGGACACCGCGCGGGTTGTTCCAACGGACATGCCGGAACTGGCTGCAGTTCAGGGTTTCAGGGCACAATTCGTCAAGGCGGCCCATTCCTGCCATCGGTTGCGGGCCGACGAGGATGCGCAGGTGATTGCGAAACTCGAAACTCGAAACCCGGAACTTTTTCGCCCTACTGTTGCGGCGTAAATGAAATATTGAGTCCCGTGGTCAGCAGCAGATCGTTCTTCTTAGACCCCACAGGTGGGTTGGAGATATAGATATCTCCCAACTGGTTCTGCCAGCCGAACCACTTGCTGATCTTGGTCACGGTGCCGAGAGTGAAGGTAAAACGGTAGTCGCTCGTGTTCTGGATGTCAGGATAGAAATCCACACTCTGCGTCAACACGTTGGTCTTGCCCAGCTTCTTGTTGAGTTCCTCGCCCAAGGTGAGAGCGACGAAGCGATTGGTCAATCCGTAAGAGACGAATGCGCCGGTCCCGGGAATGGGTGCGCCGTTGGAGTAGGTTTCGTGGGTGTAGTTCACGCCGCCCAGGAAATCAAGGGTCGTATTGTCATTCTTGATGGCG
>JAICJP010000280.1 GCA_025928375.1 Candidatus Sulfotelmatobacter sp. | reverse complement strand
TATTGACCACCATCACGTCGAGGAGTGACAGGGGTCACGGCTGAAATCCACCAAATTGATGAAACTCTAAGCTGTCTGAAGCTGCTGAATTTCGCGACAGCCTCTGCTCTTGATGAGGTAAGCAGCTTGTGGCGGTTACCGCGGTAATCGCGGGAGCTCCCTACCTCTTCCTCCAGCTCAGGCATCGGTCGAAAGGATATGCCGCTCGTCGTCTGTGTGCTCGAACAGAGATGACCGGAACCATACTTCCATGAGCAAAGCACTCTTATACGATGCGACGGCCTGCATCGGATGCAAGCAGTGTGAGCAAGCCTGCGCCACTCAAAACCACCTGGACTACAACGATGCGATCGCGGGCGAGGAATATCAGTCTGCCCACAAGCTGACCACCGTCGTGACGCGCGGCGACAAATTCATGCGCCGGCTATGCATGAATTGTGCGGATCCTTCGTGCGCGTCGGTTTGTCCCGTGGGCGCTCTTACGAAGACGGCGCTGGGCCCGGTTACCTACGACGCCTCGAAATGCATGGGATGCCGCTATTGCATGGTGGCTTGCCCCTTCAGTGTCCCTAAGTACGAGTGGGGAAAGCTGTTCCCCAAAGTACAGAAATGCATCATGTGCCCGGACCGGGTGGCGCAAGGCAAGCCCACGGCCTGTGCCGAGATCTGCCCGACGGGCGCGACAAAATTTGGAGAGCGCGAAGAACTGGTTGCCGAGGCCCGGCAACGCATTCGTGACAATCCGGGACAGTACGTCAATCACATCTACGGCCTGGAAGAAGTTGGAGGTACGTCCGTGCTCTTGCTGTCCGCGGTTCCGCTCGAGACCTTCGGATACCGGACGGATATCGCCAAAGATCCGCTGCCGATGCTGACTTACAGGGTCCTGTCGCACATTCCCGACTTCGTCCCTCTGGGCGGGATGTTGTTGGGCGGCGTGTGGTGGATCACTCATCGCCGGGAAGAAGTGGCTGAGGTGGAAGGCCGCGAAAAGAAAAATGGAGGAAAGCGATAATGGCGCGCCCAACTTTTCGATTCACGTTCTGGAAGCTGGTTTTCCTCTTTCTGATGGCGGGCGGGCTTTACGCCACGTTTATACGTTTCACCCAGGGGCTGGGCGCATCCACCAACCTCAACGATCAATTCCCCTGGGGCATTTGGATCAGCTTTGATGTGTTGTGCGGCGTGATGCTGGCCGCCGGTGGATTTACACTGACCGCCGCTGTTCACATCCTCAACATCAAGCGCCTGCATTCCATTATCCGGCCCACGATTCTGACCGCCTTTCTGGGCTACATCCTGGTCTGCGCCGCGCTGATGTATGACTTGGGCAAGCCCTACAACATCTGGCATCCGCTAATCATGCGCAACCCGCACTCGGTGATGTTCGAGGTGGCGTATTGCGTGATGCTGTACACGACCGTTCTCGCACTGGAGTTTTCACCCATTGTCCTGGAGCGGTTCAATTTGCAAAAGCCCTTGAAGGTGGTTCGCGCGATCCTGATTCCACTGGTGATCTGCGGAGTGATTTTGTCCACGCTGCACCAGTCCTCGCTGGGAACCCTGTACCTGATCCTTCCGGAGAAGCTGCACCCGTTCTGGTATAGCCCGCTGCTGCCGGTCTTCTTCTTTCTTTCGGCGATTGCTGTGGGATTGGCGATGACAATTTTCGAATCGTCGCTGAGCTCTCGGCATTTTGGCTTGCACCTGGAGTTGCCAGTGCTGCAGGAACTCGGAAGAGTGCTGGTCGTCGTACTAGGCGTGTACGGCATTCTGCGATTCGAAGATCTGGCCAATCGCGGTGCGCTGAAACTGGCATTCCATGCCGGCTATGAGACGTACTTGTTCTGGCTGGAAATCATGCTGGCGATCATCCTCCCATTGTCCCTGCTAGTGCAGAAAAAAGTAAGGAACAGTGCCACGGGACTGTATCTCTCCGCAGTGCTGGTCGTGCTCGGGTTTATCACCAACCGGATGAACGTCAGCATCACGGGCATGGAGGGATCGACGGGGGTGCGGTACTTCCCCAAGTGGAGCGAACTGGCGGTGACCGGAATGATCATCGGGATCGGGTTCGCCGCCTTCGGGCTGGCGGTGAAATATCTGCCCATCTTTGCCAAAGAAGAAGTCGCAGTGGAGAAGTCACCCGAGCCGTCGGCCGTGGCCGTGGGTGCGGTGATGGAGCATGGCGGGGATTGAAGCAAAGCGGAGCCGGTGGTTTCGGCTGACTCACAGCTTGAGCGCCAAGCTGAACCTGCTGTTGCTGGGCGCCATGCTGGTGATCTTTGCGCTGCTCGGGTATCTCAACGTTCGCCTGCACCGGCATCACCTGGAGCAGAACACGCTGCAGGCGGCAGAGCGCATCAGTGACGTCATCAAGCAGGGCACGACCGACTACATGCTGCGCAACGACCGCAGCGGTCTGTATCAGTCGATTCAGACGATGGCGGCCGAACCTGGCATTTACAAAATCCGCATCTTCGACCAGGAAGGCAGGATTACCTACACCACCACACCCAGTGAGCAGAACCATGTGGTCGATAAAACGGGCGAGGCATGTTACGCCTGTCACGCGCAATCGCAGCCGCTGGCCCGGCTGAATCGTCCCGATCGGTTCCGGATTTATCGCAACGGTGGGGGAAGCCGCGTACTAGGGATTATTACTCCCATCGAGAACCAGCCCTCGTGCACGAACGCTGCTTGCCACGCGCATCCCGCGTCGCAGCAGATTCTGGGAGTACTCGACACCAACCTGTCGCTGGCCAAGGCTGACATTCAATTGGCAGAGAGCAGCCGGATCATGATCGCGTATACGGCTTGCGGTCTGATTCTGATCGCCGTTCTGAGCTGGTTTTTCGTGTGGAGAGTAGTTGGACGGCCAGTGCAAGCGCTGGAACGTGGCACCGATCGTCTGAAGGACGGCGATCTCGGTTACCAGATCACGGTCGAGTCTGAAGACGAGATTGGCGACCTAGCGCGCTCCTTCAACGACATGAGCAGTCAGCTGAAAGCCGAGCATACGGAAAACGTTGCCTGGACTCATACCCTCGAACAGCGTGTCGAGGAAAAGACTCGCGAGTTGAAGCGCGCCCATGAACATGCGTTGCACACGGAGAAGATGGCGTCCATCGGCAAGATGGCGGCGGTGCTGGCGCACGAGATCAACAATCCTTTGTCGGGGATCCTCACCTACGCGAAGCTGTTGCGGAAGTATCTGGACCACGCAGACAACGGGAGGGATCGGCGACAGGAAATCTGCGACTCGCTGGACCTGATTGCCTCCGAAAGCCGGCGCTGCGGGGACCTGGTCAAGAACCTGCTCACCTTTTCGCGCACGACCCCCATGAACTTGCAGCCGACAAACCTGAACTCGGTCATCGAGCAGGCGCTGCGGCTCATCCAGCACCAACTGGAACTCAGCGCAATCCATGTGGAAGAGCACCTCGAAACTGACCCGCCGCTCATTGACTGCGACGGAGCGCAGATCGAGCAAGTCTTTCTCGCATTGCTGATGAATGCAATCGATGCCATGCCGCAAGGCGGGAATCTATGGATCACCAGCAAATCCGATGCTGAGGCTGGCCAGCTACGGATCGTAGTGCGCGACGACGGCGCGGGAATTCCGCCCGAAATCCTGCCTCGCATTTTTGAACCTTTTCTGACCACGAAGGAAACTGGCTGCGGCGTAGGGCTGGGGTTAGCCATCAGCCACAGCATTCTTGAGCGGCATAACGGAACTATCGCGGTTCAGTCGGAGGTCGGAAAAGGCACGACGTTCACAGTGACGCTGCCGTGGGAGAAAGAAGCAGCAAAAACTCCCACGGCGAAAGAGATGTCCGCTGTCCTCAGCGGGAGGTGATTGAAGTGGAAACACAAGGAAAACTTCTGATCGTCGATGACGAGCTCAGCGTGCGCGATTCTCTGGGCAAATGGTTTCGCGAAGAGGGCTATGAAATCGGAACGGCCGAGAGTGCGAGCGACGCGCTGACGCGCATGGCAGAGAGCAAATGGGATGTCGCCCTGCTCGACATCAAGATGAGAGGAACGGATGGGATCGAGCTGCAGAAGCGGCTGCACGAACTCGATCCGGATCTTATTGTGATCATGATGACGGGCTATGCATCAGTCGAAACCGCAGTCACGGCTCTGAAGAATGGGGCCTACGATTACGTCAGCAAGCCCCTGGACCCGGACGAAATCGCGCATCTGGTGAAGAAGGCGCTGGCACACCGGCACGCGGAGAAAGAGAACGTCCGGTTACGGGAAACGGTGGCGGAAGCAACCCGCCCGGACGACATGGTCGGCCAGAGCGCCGCGATGCGCAAGGTTATAGACGCGATCCAGACGGTGGGTCCCACGGACGCCAATGTGCTGATCACAGGGGAGAGCGGCACGGGCAAAGAACTTGTGGTGCGGGCCATTCACGCGGCCAGCTTGCGGCGATTCCATCCGCTGGTGGCGATTCATTGCGGCGCATTGACGGAGACTCTGCTGGAAAGCGAACTCTTCGGTCACGAAAAGGGCGCATTCACCGGGGCGCAGTATCGCAAGAAGGGGAAATTTGAAATCGCGGAAGGTGGAACGGTCTTTCTGGACGAGATTGGCGACATCAGCCTGAAGACGCAGACCGATTTGCTGCGCGTGCTGCAAGAGCGCGAGATCACGCGCGTTGGCGGAAACCAGGTCATCAAGGTTGATTTTCGCTGTGTGGCCGCGACCAACAAGAATCTCGAGGCGATGATCGAAGAGGGCACGTTCCGGCCCGATTTGTTCTACCGGCTCAACGTATTTCATATTGAACTGCCGCCCTTGCGGGAGCGGCGCGAGGACATTCCGATCCTTGTGGAGCACTTTGTGCGGAAATTCTCGCTGGCAATGAACAAACAAATTATCCGGGTCGCCCCGCCTGCCATGCAACAGCTGCAGCAGCAGCCTTGGATGGGGAATGTACGGGAACTGGAGAATGCCGTCGAACGCGCCATGGTGGTAGCGCAGCCGCCCGAACTGCGGGAGCACGACTTCATCTTTAAACAGCCGAACGGCTTTGCCGCCGCAGGCAAGAGCCTGGATGATGTAGAACGCGCGCACATTTTGCGCGTGCTCGAAGAGTGTGGCGGAAATCAGAGCCGAGCGGCGGACATTCTCGATATCGACCGGGTCACGCTCCACCACAAGCTGAAGCGTTATGGTTGGAGCCGGACTCCGGCTGGAAGCAGAAACTGATTCAACCCAAGCTGGCTTCCATGAACCTGGTTCATTTGCTTCCGGTCGGCAACATCGACAGGGCGTTGCTCGAAAGTATCTCCCGCGCGCTGCCGGAATCGCTGCCGGTGCGCTGCGAGATTCTTGCCTGCCGGTTTGATCCCGCGGCCGCGTATCACGCAGAGCGGCAGCAGTTTCACTCGTCAGAAATTCTCCAGCGAATGCAACCGCTGGCAACGCCCTGCTGGCGGCTGCTCGCCATTGCCGATGTCGATCTTTATATCCCTATTTTGACCTACGTTTTTGGTGAAGCGCAGATCGCCGGAGTTTGTGCGGTGGTTTCGGCATTTCGGTTCCGGCAGGAATTTTATGGGCTGGATGGGGATGAGGATCTGCTTCGCGAGCGCCTGCTGAAGGAGTGCGTCCACGAATTGGGCCATACTCTTGATCTGCGCCACTGTCAGGACTACCGCTGTGCCATGGCGTCTTCGCACGCGGTAGAGTGGATTGACTTGCGCGGGAGCACCTTGTGCGAGTCCTGCCGATCACAGCTCGAGGCTGGCCGAGCTTTCCAGCTAGCCTAGGGGCAGCCACCACAAACTCTCACCTTCGTAGTACACTTTCCGCCATGATGCCGAGACACCGCGAAGCTGTCTACATTATCGTTCTTGCTATGGTGAGTGGAGCGCTGCTGTTCGCCCAAACGAAATCCGCGAAGCGCAGCTCCGGAGTTCAGCAAAAAG
>JAICJP010000240.1 GCA_025928375.1 Candidatus Sulfotelmatobacter sp. | reverse complement strand
CGCCGACCCGGCCAGGTAGCAGGCTAATCGCGCCATACGGCCTCGTGGCCACAGCTCAGCCTCGATCAGCTTCCGCCGTAACTCGAGATAGGACCATTGCATGCGTTTGGCCGGCATGTCAGACGATTAGGAATTATAAGGCGACGGAAGACGCAATCCTTTGGACAGAAATTCGCAGGTAAGCATCCGGGACGCCTGTTACTAGATCTCCGGATAGAGCTCAAAGAATGCTTCCAGGCTGTTGCGCAGTTGTTTCTCGATCTCTTCCTTGCTGCCTTCCAGCACATGCATGGCTACGCTTGCCTCGCGGCCGTTGGACAGCTTGATGGGCGCGTGGCCCACTTCAGTGACTTCTTCCGAAGGCAATAGCCTCATGCCATAAACTAACGTCAAGTTCGCCATAGCTCGATTCTACGACTTGGCGGGGCTTCCCGCGAACGGGACGTATTTGAAATTTAGATTTATGCGTCCTCTCATTTAGAATTCCGGCGTGCCCAGAATCCCCATTTTGATCCTCTGGAGTTTCCTTTTGATGGCGTTGTTGGGTTTGCCCCTTGCTGCGCAGCAGCAACCGGCGGGGCCCGGCAGTTCCCAGCAACCGCAAGTAAAGGTCAACATGTTGAACGTATGTGCGCCCTCGGCGGAAGAACAGAAGGAAATCGCCTCGGCGCTGGCGCGCGTACCCAAGGAGCCCTTATTTGGAACCGATTTTGAAGTGTCCCGGGGACGCTCGACCTTGACTGAAATGCCTGCCATGCTGGAGGCGGGGGCGCCCGGGCACGTGGCAGGCGAACCATCGGTCGCGAACTATGTCCGGATTCGGCGCGAGTTTTCCGTGCAGGCGCTTTTTTCGCTGGTGCAGTATTCCTTCAGCAATGACGGTCAGACAATGGTGGAAACTCTGGTGCTGCACGTGCGCGACCCCAAGGATCTGATCCAGGTTTCTCTGGAGGATAGTGCGTCCTCGGTAACGAGTTCTGACGTCATGTTGACGGCGAACACGCCGGTGAACCGCATCCGCCTGGAGCGATTCGGAAAGCAGTCGGTGGCGCTGGCGCGTTGCCAAGCCGCCGAGGGCGGACCCACGCCGGATCAGAGTGCGTACGAGCCGCTATTCCGCAGCGCCTCGGACGTCCTGGCACACTATCGCGAACTGCTCGGCGTGAAGTCCGTCGTACCCGAGGAACTGGCGAAAATTAGCGGAATGCCAAAAACGCATTCGGCCCGGAAAACTCCCCCATCGGGCACTTCGAAGATGCGAAAAACGGTGCCGCCGCCCAAGTGATCTGGCGTGAAGGCGGTTCGAATCAAAATCGCAAGTCGACCATCTAATTTGCTTAACCTGATAATCCATGAGCGAAATTCGCAACGTTGTCATCATTGGCTCCGGGTGCTCCGGACACACTGCCGCTTTGTACACTGCGCGCGCTAACCTAAAACCACTGGTCATCGAGGGCCACGAACCTGGCGGGCAGCTTTCGATGACTACATTGGTGGAGAATTTCCCCGGCTTTCCGGAAGGAATCATGGGGCCGCAACTGGTCGAGAATATGCGCAAGCAGGCGGAACGCTTTGGTGCGGAGTATCGCATGGCGCATCTCACCAGCGCGGATCTGAGCCAGCGCCCTTTTCTGTTGCACATCGGACATCATGTGGTGCACGCGCAAGCTCTGATCATTGCCACCGGCGCATCGGCGCGCTGGCTAGGTTTACCGCACGAGCAACAGTTGATCGGACACGGCGTGTCTTCTTGCGCGACTTGTGATGGTTTCTTTTTCTCCGGGAAAGAGATTGTCGTTATCGGCGGGGGAGATTCAGCCATGGAAGAAGCGCTGTTCCTCACTCGCTTCGCGACCAAGGTGACGGTGATTCATCGACGCGATTCCTTTCGTGCTTCCAAAATCATGCTGGAGCGCGCACAAAAGCACGACAGGATCCAGTTCCTACTCGACACCGTGGTGGACGATGTTTACGACGTCCACAAGCGGGAAGTGACCGGACTGAAGCTGCGCAACCTGAAGACGGGCAAAGTATGGGATTTTCCCACCAGCGCCCTGTTCCTCGGCATCGGCCACGAGCCCAACGCGAAAATGTTTGAGGGGCAACTCGATACAGACTCGGACGGCTATCTGAAAACCCACAATTACGTCTTCACGCGCGTCCATGGCGTCTATGCCTGTGGAGACGTGCAGGATCGCCGTTACCGCCAGGCCATCACAGCGGCGGGAACGGGTTGCATGGCTGCCATCGAAGTGGAAAAGTTCCTGGAAGAGCAAGGCAAGTAACCGATTATGTCGGGGCGGACGCCTCGTCCGTCCCGAGCGAAGCGAGTGGGGAGCTCATGAGCCATTGAGCAATCTCACGGTGACTTTAGTCATCCCCGCGTCGGTTACCGTATTCCGCCGCGCAATCCCTCCTCTGGCCCCGCAAGAGTCACTCCCTTCTTCGTTCTTCTAATGGGTAGAGTTTGCTTGAGAACCCAGGCACTCTCAGGCGCAATTGGGGGAGAATCATGTCGATGTCCGCTCGCTTCGTGTGTTTCCTGTTGTTATGCACCAGCCTTTTCGCCCAGCAGTCCCAGCCGTCGCTCACCATTTACAACCAGGATTTTGCGGTGGTAAGGCAGGACCTGCCGCTGGATCTCAAGTCCGGTGAGAACCAGTTCAACATGAACGACATCACCATGCATGTGGAGCCGGATTCGGTGATCCTGCGCGACCCCAGCGGCAAGCATTCCTTGCAGGTGCTGGAGCAGAATTACCGGGCGGATCCCGTCTCGCAGATGTCTCTGCTTTCGTTGTATGAGGGACGAACCATTGATTTTGAGCTGCCCGATCACAGCACGATCAAAGGGAAGGTGATTCGCAGCGGCTATGTGCGCCCGGATTATTTCAATCCCAACAATTACGGCGTGGGAGCGGAAGAGCCGATCATCGAAGTTGCAGGGCAATTGCGCTTCGGACTTCCTGGAACGCCGGTATTCCCCGACCTCACAGCGGAGACTATTCTGAAGCCGCGGATGGAGTGGCTGCTCGCGACCGACAAGCCGGGCAAATTTCCCGCTGAGTTCTCCTACATCACCGGCGGCATGAGTTGGCAGGCGGATTACAACATCGTTGCGCCGGAGAAGGGCGACGTGGTCGACATCGTGGGATGGGTCACTATCGATAACCGGACGGGCAAGGCCTTCGAGAATGCTCACATCAAACTCATGGCGGGAGATGTGAACAAGATTCAACCGAATGCCATGAACGGTGTGCTCGCGCGAAAGGTGGCGATGGAACTGGCTGCTCCTATGGCTCCGGCTGTCACCGAAAAGGCGTTCGACGAATATCACCTCTACACCCTGGAGCGCGCCACAACCCTGCGTGACCGTGAAACCAAGCAAGTCGAGTTCATTCACGCATCCAGCGTGGCCAGCAAGCAGTTGTATGTTTACGATGGCGCAAAGATTGACTTCAACCGTTACGGCGGATGGAACTGGGAAAACATACGCAATGATCATTCCTACGGCACCGAATCGAATCCGAAAATCTGGGTGATGCGCGAGTTCGTCAACTCGCAGGCCAATCACATGGGAATGCCGCTGCCCAAAGGGCGAGTCCGCTTCTATCGCCGCAATGATGACGGGCAGATGGAATTCACGGGCGAGAACATGATCGACCACACTCCCAAAGACGAAACCGTGCGCATCTATACCGGCAACTCATTCGATCTCACGGGAGAGCGCCGCCGCACCAACTACACCGTCGATAACAAGCAGGATGCGGCTACGGAAACCTTCGAGATCAAGGTTCGAAATCATAAAAAGGAGCCCGTCGAGATCCGGGTTGTTGAGCACCTTTATCGCGGTAAGAACTGGACTGTGGCGGCGAACTCCGACAAATATATGAAGAAAGACAGCCAGACCATAGAATTCCCAGTCACGGTGCAGCCGGATGGCGAAAAGGTCATCACCTACACCGCACGCTATACCTGGTGAGATTCATGAACTTCTCGTAGAGGCGGGACTGGGGGGATAACCGCTAGCGTTCCACTTCCGGTGCTCCGAGCACGGGCGGCTCGGTACGGCAGCAGAGACCATAACTTTTCCAAAGCCGGAACCAGGGACTATGCGCCAGACGGGTATCGTGCCTTCGATTGGCAGCCGCGATATCGGTCTCGCTGAGCGGTCGAGTGTCCGGGGCAGCGAAGATACGCTCCAGACGCTCGATTTCCCCGATTACTTGTTCTAGGTCCATTCGGAACAGTATAGCGAACCACCTTGCAAAAATCCTCCCCTGAGACAGGTACAGACGTAACCTTCCGGGCTTCCGAAAATGAGGAGTTCATCACGAATGTGGGACGCACGGCGATCCCCAAAGGCCGAAAATCACACAAAAAAGGGGTGGCATCCGCCACCCCCCAAATCTGAACGAAGCTCGAGAAACTGAGAACTGACTACTGCTCTACGTTCCTTCGCTCCACCCCGCCAGATATTCCTCCTGCTCCGGCGTGAGCCGATCGATCTTGATTCCCATGGACTCGAGCTTCAGCTTCGCAACCCGCTTGTCGAGCTCCTCGGGAACCTTGTAGACCGTCTTTTCCAGCTTCTTGGAGTTCCTCACCATGTACTCGACCGAGAGCGCCTGGTCGGCAAAGCTCATATCCATCACGCTGGCCGGATGTCCTTCGGCAGCGGCGAGATTGATCAGGCGGCCGTCGCCCAGCAGGTTGATCTTGCGGCCGTCTTTCAGCGAGTACTCCTCGACGAAATTGCGCGTGGTGCGCTTCGATGACGACATCGCTTCCAGCGCCGGGATGTCGATTTCCACATTGAAGTGCCCGGAGTTGGAGATGATCGCGCCATCCTTCATCAGCGCGAAATGCTCTTTCGTCAGCACGCTCTTGTTGCCGGTGACCGTGCAGAACACGTCGCCGATCTTGGCGGCCTCAGCCATCGACATCACGCGGAATCCGTCCATGACAGCTTCGAGCGCCTTGGTCGGATCCACTTCAGTGATGATGACTTCTGCGCCATTGCCGCGCGCCCGGCTGGCCAGACCGCGGCCGCACCATCCGTAGCCGGCCACCACGAACTTCGATCCCGCCAGCAGGAAATTGGTCGCGCGAATAATGCCGTCAATCGTCGATTGTCCGGTACCGTAGCGGTTATCGAACAGGTGCTTGGTATCGGCATCGTTCACCGCGACGATAGGGAATTTCAACACGCCTTCCTTTGCCATGGCGCGCAGGCGAATCACGCCGGTGGTGGTCTCTTCGGTTCCCCCAATCACGCCTTCGAGCGCGTCCGTGCGCTTGGTGTGCAGGATCGAAACCAGGTCGGCGCCATCATCCATGGTGATCTGCGGCTTGTGATCAATGGCCGCCAAGATGTGGCTGTAATAGGTGTCGTTGTCCTCGCCTTTGATGGCGAACACGGGGATGTTGTGGTCGCGCACCAGCGAGGCCGCAACGTCGTCCTGCGTCGAGAGAGGATTCGAGGCGCACAACACCACTTCGGCCCCGCCATCGCGCAGGCAAATGGCCAGATTTGCCGTCTCGGCCGTTACGTGCAGGCAGGCGGAAACCCGAATGCCCGTCAGCGGCTGGTTCTTGATGAATTCCTTGCGGATGATCTGCAGCACCTTCATGGACTGGTTCGCCCACTCGATGCGTTTCTTCCCCAGATCTGCCAGTTCAATGTTCTTGATGTCGCAATTCACTGCTGTGGTTGACATGCTTTCCCCTTCGGTGGCGCGTGCCTATGAGGCAAAATTTTGCTGTCGATTACAGACGGATGATTTCGTTCCGCACTATTTTCTCAGATTCGCGGACTTTCGGTAACCATTTATGGATAGCCTAATTCCCGCTTCGGTTCTGTAAAGGCATTCAAGACAGAGGACAATGAGGAGAACGGAGGGAACCCCCCGTCCTCGGTGCCCTTGGCGAATTGGTTATTTGCGAGCTGTTGCCGGCTCCCGCAAACCTGCATCGCTGGCCAGTTTCGCAGCTTTGTCCGTGGCTTCCCAGGTAAAATCCGAGTCCGCGCGGCCAAAATGCCCATAAGCCGCAGTCTTGCGGTAAATCGGGCGGCGCAGGTTAAGCGACTCGATAATGCCGCGGGGGGTCAGCTTGAAATGCGAGCGGACGATATCTGGAATGATCGCGGGATCCACCTTCTCAGTCCCGAAAGTCTCCACCAGAACGCTGACCGGTTCAGCCACGCCAATCGCGTATGCCAGCTGCACTTCGCAACGATCCGCGAGCCCGCCCGCGACCACGTTCTTGGCAATGTGACGCGCCATGTAAGCCGCCGAGCGGTCCACCTTCGTCGGATCCTTCCCGCTGAATGCCCCGCCGCCATGGCGTCCCATGCCGCCGTAGGTGTCGACGATAATTTTCCGGCCCGTCAGTCCGGTGTCACCCATAGGGCCGCCGATCACAAACCGCCCCGTCGGATTGATGTGGTACTTGGTGTCCTCATCCAGCAAATGCGCCGGAATCACCGCCTGGATCACGTGCTTCAGAATTCCCGAGCGCAACTCGTCGTTGCTCACGGTCTCCGCATGCTGGGTAGAAATCACCACCGCGTCCACGCGAAGCACCTTGCCATTGGCGTCGTATTCCACCGTGACCTGGGAT
>JAICJP010000335.1 GCA_025928375.1 Candidatus Sulfotelmatobacter sp. | reverse complement strand
GTGGGCTTGCCAAACAAGCCTTCCATGGCGGGATAGGGCGGGCGCGGACGCGGCGTGCCGCGCTTGCCCTCCACGGAAGCAATGAGCGCGGTTTCTTCGCCACAGACAAACGCTCCCGCTCCCAGGCGGAGATCGACACGGAAGCTGAAACGCGTGCCGCAGATGTTAGAACCGAGCAGGCCGACGCGTTCCGCCTGGCGAATGGCATTGCGCAGCCGCTTGATAGCCAGCGGATATTCGGCGCGCACATAGATGTACGCTTCCGACGCGCCGACCGCGTAGCCCGCGATCAGCATGCCTTCGAGCACGCGATGCGGATCGCTTTCCAGCACACTGCGATCCATGAATGCGCCAGGATCGCCCTCATCCGCGTTGCAGATGACATATTTCTGTGCGCCCACCGCTTTTGACACCGTGCTCCACTTCAGGCCCGTGGGATAGCCGGCACCGCCGCGGCCGCGGAGACCGCTCCTGGTAACCTCGTCGATCACTTCTCTCTGCGACATCTCCGTCAGCGCTTTGATCAGGGCGGAATATCCATTGGCGGCAATGTAGTCTTCAATGCGCTCGGGATCGATCAGCCCTGAGTTTTCCAGCACGATCTTTTTCTGGCGCTGGAAGAAGGGGACGTCGGTGGGACAAACCAGCCGCGATACCGGCTCACCCGCGAGGCTGTCCAGTAAGGCTGGGGAGTCCCCGGCTTCGACCTTCTTATAAAGAACTCCAGCGCTCGTCGAGACCAGCGGGCCCTCGGAGCACAGCCCCATGCAGCCGACGCCTTTCACCTGGCAATGATCTTTGGTGCCGCGGCGCACCACTTCCTGGTCCAGCGCGTCCTTAACCGACTGGGACTGGCACGAGAGGCATCCCGCCGCGATGCACACGTTGACACGCTGGGTGTATTTGCCTTGTTCCGATCGTTCCTCTTCGGCGATCTGGTCGAGTTCTTCTGGTGTCATGCGACCGTCCACTTTTTCAGATGTTCCCGAACCGCGTTGGTGCTTACCTTTCCCGCTACTTCCTGATCGTAAACAACCGCCGGTGCAAGACCGCAGGAGCCCAGACAGCGCGCGGTGAGCAGAGAAACTTTCTTGTCGGGAGTGGTTTCGCCGGGCGCAATGCCCAGATCTTTGCGCACGGCATCGAGCAGTTGCGGCGCGCCTTTGATGTAGCACGCCGTCCCCATGCAAATCACACAGGTGTGCTCGCCAGCGGGCTTCAGAGTAAAAAAATGATAGAAGGTGGCAACGCCGAAGGCGCGGCTCAGCGGCACGCGCAGCGACATCGCGACATAACGCAGAGCCTGCTCGTCTAAAAATCCAAACGCTTCCTGCACTGTGTGCAGGGTTTCAATCAGTCCGCGCGGCTGGGCACCCTGGCGGCGTATGGTGGCGTCCACCAGTTTCCAGCGCTTGTCCTGATTGGGCGGAGCGGGTTTAGCAAGATAAGAGACCATAGGATTCTTTCGCGACTAAGCGCCATGAAAGTATGAAGACGATGAAAGTTTCTGTGCGGAACGAGTGATTCTAATCCTCGAAATACGTGGAACCAACAACCCGAAAGAATATTTGGGCTGAGCCAGTATCGTTTTGGTTCAAGGTTCCCAAACCGAAACCGCATGCTTGACCTCCACTGCTTGGTTCGCCCCCTGTTCAACTTCCGGCAGTGCCGAGAGCACGATCAGGGTGGCATCATCCTGCAACTGATACGAGCAAAACTGCTTTACCTGTTCGAGTAGCGAGGCTTTCAGTTCCGCCGTCGATTTCTCCGCAGACCTTCGTGCTCCCTCGATCAGACGTTGCTCTCCGAACTCCTCGCTTTCCACTCGCGCCGCCTCCGTGATGCCATCTGTAAACAGCAACAGGCGATCGCCGGGATAAAAATGTAATTGTAAATCCCGGTATTGCCAATCGGAAAAGACACCTAACACGGCGCCACCGCCGGTGAGTTCCTGCACGTCACCTTTGGCCCGAAGCAGGATCGGCGGGGGGTGTCCGGCGTTGGTGTATTCGAACGTTCCGCGTTCCGCATCCAGCACGCCATAGAAAAACGTGACGAATTTGCCGGTGCTGATGCTGGAGCACAGAACGGAGTTCACCCGGCTGCAAAGGGCTGAGGGGCTGGTAGAGGCGGTAGCGAACGCGCGTACGCTGGCCTGCACATTGGCCATCAGCAGGGCGGCCGAGACGCCCTTGCCGACCACATCTGCGATGCACAGTCCCAGCTTGCTCCCGCTGAGCGGGATGACGTCGAAATAATCGCCGCCAACCAGCCGCGCCGGTTCCCATGTGCCGTCGATTTCGAATCCGGGGACTTGAGGAATCTGTTTAGGAAGCAGCGACTGCTGAATTTCTCTGGCCTGCTCCAGTTCCTGTTCATGACGTTCCCGCTGGGCCACAACCAGTTCGACTTTTTGTTCGAGCTCGCGATTCCGGATTTCGAGCCGTTCGCGCATCCTGCGATAGAGCTGAGTGCTGACCCCCACGATCATTGTCGCCATGAAAGGGAACTTCCATCCGGTGCTCAGGAATTCCCACAGTGTCTGACCTGGCACTTTGCCCGTGGGATAAAGAATCACATTGACCGCCGCCACCCCCACCAGCGAAATGATCAATAGCAGTCCGAAGTAAATGGCCCACGAGACCAGAGGGCGCCGGCGCTGGCAGAGGAAGTTCAGGTGATCCTGAATGAACGCGATAAAGTTACAGAGCGGAAGAGTGTAGATCAGAGTGACGCCGATTCCGGCTGACCTACCCGCAGCCCAGAGCCCGGCATAAATTGCAACGGCGATCGCGATGTAGAGTTGCTGGCGCCGGGCAAATCGCTTGAGCTGAGATGATTCGACAATCGATTTGAGTCCCAACCTCAAGCTGTTCCCTTCTTCACTCCCGAATGGTTAGTACCGGGCAATGCGCCTGCGCGATCACATAATGGGCTGACGACCAGGGAAAATGCGATGTACCCACCTCGGCGGAGGAACGCGCCCCGAGCACGATCATGTCGGCTTCCCGGTCGGTCGCAACCTTGAGAATGCGTTCCGGCGCGGGCCCAAACTCAAGCAGAAGGTCGGGCGCGTACTGCAAAGTGCTATCCCGAGGAATCAATTCCTGCAGGCGGCGAATTCCTTCTTCCATGGGTGCGGGCTTACGGCCCAGCTGCGTGTAATCTTCAATGACATGGAGCAGGGTGAAGCGGGAGCGAAACTCTTCCGCCAATGCGATGGCCGCCTCCGCCACCGCGTTTGAATTCTTGCCAAAGTTGGTGGCGCATAACACCTGGCGCAGCTCGAGTTCCGGGGGCGCAACGTCATGACCATGCTCGGGAACCGCCGGCAGTTTCGCGTGCCCGGAAACTTTCGGGCCTATAGTCAAAACTGGGCAGGCGGCGAGCCGCAGGATATCTTCGGCGACCGACCCCAACAGGAGCTTGCCCAGCCCCGTCCTGCCATGCGTCCCCAAAACAATCAGGTCAATGTCGTTTTCCGCAAGCACTCGGGCGAGCGTGCTCCACACCTGGCCGTAGCGAACGTAAGTGCGATGCGGTATGCCCTCCAGACGGGCGCAGCTCTGCTCCAGGCGCTCCTTGGCCTCATTTTGCGCGTCGTCGTAAATCGTTCCCATGCTGACGTAGTCGACGCCGCCGGTCATCATGAGCAGGCTGGCCTCGGAAAGAACGTGGAAGATATGCAGCGTACTGCCAAAGCGCCGGCAAATGGCGGCGGCGTAAGGCAATGCGGCATCGGAGGTGGCGGAGAAATCGGTGGCGAACAGAACGTTCTTTACCGATACGAACGGCTTACTCTTAACTTCGGGTTCGGCTACTGTACTGGGAGAAACCCCTGATTTTTCTTCGTATGGTGCCATGGTTGCCTCCTGCACCATAGTCAGGATCACTCTGGGAGGGGTCTAGCGGGTATGCCCGGTATCACCGGTTTTTGTGATTGAAATCACAGACTGACGTTTGTGTAGGGGCGGACGCCTCGTCCGCCCCAAGCGGAGCGAGTCCGAGTTCTCATGGCGCGCTCCGCGCGCCGCCCCGGACGAGGCGTCCGGGGCTACCCAATCCAAGCGCCTATTCCGCGAAGCCGTCGGCTTGGGTGACTGCGCCGATGGCTACCGTGTGATCGATGTACAGCCGCCCGGCATCCAGGGCTTTGCGATCGAGTTCCAGCAGGGCGGGGTTTTTCACCTTTGCCTCCAGAACCTTCATGGCCGTATCGGACGCCAGGCATTCGGTCTGCTCCAGCAGGGCCCCCATCATGACCACGTTGGCCACTTTCGCCGAGCCCAGTTTGTCGGCGATCTCCGATGCGGGTATGCAGACGACCTGGATCTGGGGAAACGAAAGATCTTCGGGCAAGCGCTCGCGTCCGTAAATGATGGTGCCCCCTGGCGCGACCTGGGAAGCGAATTTGCGCAGGGAGATCTCGTTCATGGCGACGAGCACGTTTGGACGCGACAGCAGCGGCGATCCAATTCGCTGTTTCGAGAGGCACACGTGACAATGCGCGCTGCCGGAGCGCATCTCGGGGCCGTAGGACGGCAGCCAGCTGACTTCCAGCCCTTCCCGCATCCCCATCTCGGCGAGAAGCTGGCCTAGCAGCAGAACGCCCTGCCCACCGAATCCGGCAATCTTGATATCGAGATGCTCGAACTGGTGATGGCGTCCGGGCACAAAGGCTGCGCGCGCTGCCTGGCGCTCCCCTTCCACCACTTCCTGCACGGTCTTGTGCGGCGGCTGGTTGGTGTTAGGGATTTCCACGTTGCGGTCGCGGAAGACGTTCAGCGGGAAGCTAGGGATCATTTTTTCGGCAACCCACTTGCGGGCTTCCACGGGATCTTTGCCCCAGATGGTGGGACAGGGAGAAAGAATTTCCACGAAAGTGAACCCGGCGCCATTGCGCTGCAGCTCGAGAGCTTTGCGCACGGCCCGGCGGGCTTTCATGATGTTCTTGTTATCGGAGAGCGCAACCCGCTCGATGTAAACCGGAGCTTCCAGCGACGACAACATCTCAGCCATGTGCAGCGGAAAACCTTCGTTGACCGGGCGGCGTCCCCAGGGGGAAGTGGTGCTGCGCTGGCCGACCAGCGTGGTCGGCGCCATCTGGCCGCCGGTCATGCCGTAGATGGC
>JAICJP010000404.1 GCA_025928375.1 Candidatus Sulfotelmatobacter sp. | reverse complement strand
GTTTGATCCCAGGGAATTTGTAGATTCGCTCTTCGAATAGGAGTGTTCATGCCGGATGCCGGAGAGAAGCCTTCGCCTTTGAAGCGGATTCTCGATCTTCTGAAACGCCTTTTGGGAAAACAACCCGGCTTCCCCCGGCGATCCCTACGCCTATGTCCCTGCTCCCGTGCGTAGGGGTCCCAAGGGCCGCAGCGGCGCCGCCATCGCCGACATCGAAGATGATTCATTCCGCAGCTTTCCTCCGCGCCGCGGATGACAACTCCGGCCTGCCGATCTCCCCGCCTGCATGGTAGATTCTCCCTGCATGCCTGCCGCATCCGCCGACGATCAATATCTGCAGCGCGCGCTCGACCTGGCGCGTGCCGGCATCGGGCTCGCCTCGCCCAATCCCTACGTGGGCGCGGTAATTACTGATGCCGACGGCGACATAGCAGGCAACGGAACCTACACCTACGCTGGCGTCAAACACGCTGAGATTCTCGCCCTCGAACAAGCCGGCCCCAAGGCACGTGGCGGAACCTTGTACATCAATCTGGAACCGCACGCGCATCAGGGACGCACCGCTCCCTGCACCGACGCGCTGATCCAAGCTGGCATCCGGCGTGTCGTCGCCTCCATGGCGGACCCGAATCCAAAAGTTAGCGGCCGAGGCTTCGAAGCGCTGCGCGCGGCAGGAGTGCAAGTCGAAGTCGGAACCCGCGAGCAACCCGCGCGTCTGCTGAACGAAGCTTTCGCGCGCTACATTCGTCACCGCGTTCCTCTGGTAACGCTCAAAGCTGCGATGACGCTCGACGGCAAGATCGCTCCGCCACCGTCGGAGGTCCTAGAAACCCACACCGGCATGCCTGCCGGCGGATGGATCACCAGCCAGATTGCCCGGGCACACGTTCAGGAATTGCGCCATCAGAGCGATGCCTTGCTTGTAGGCGCGGGAACCATTCTGTCCGATGATCCCCTGCTCACCGACCGCAGCGGCCGGCCCCGGCGTCGCCCGCTATTGCGCGTGATTCTGGATTCGCGGCTGCGTCTGCCGCTCGAATCACGGCTGGTGCAGGACGCGGCCACGAGCCGGAAAAATGATGTCCTGGTATTTTGTGGCTCTGCCGATGAGCGTAAACAATCCGAACTTGAACAGCACGGCGTGCGCGTGGAAACAGTTCCAGCGTTTGAGCGCAACGGACGTCCCGATTTGCCGGCGATTCTCCGCCGGCTGGCGGAACTGGAAATCACCAGCGTAATGATCGAAGGCGGCGCCACCGTGAACTGGACCGCTCTCGCAGCCAACGCCGTAGACAAAGTTTTTCTGTACTACGCTCCCAAAATTCTTGCCGGGACCGGATCCATTCCCTTCGCGGCAGGCGCGGGCTTCTCCGGGATGAGTCAGGCCGCCCAAGTCCGCCATCTGCACCTGCATCGTTTCGGCGAAGACTTCGCAGTAGAAGGCTACCTACGTGACCCGTATGCCGAATAACAGCGATGCCCATGTAGGGACGGCCGCCCTCGGCTGTCCGGCAGGTCGAAGCCCTGCAGCGTTTTTGCTGGCTCATAGCTCATAGCTGATAGCTTAGAATGAACCGTTCCCCCGGAGGTCCGTAGTGTTCACAGGCATAGTCGAAGAGGTCGGCCGCATCACCCGCATCGAGCAACGCGGCGAGAACCGTCGCATCACCATCGCCGCGAAACATGCGCCGACAGAACTGGGCACTGGTCACAGCATTGCGGTAAGCGGAGTCTGTCTCACCGCCCTCGATATCAAGCCTGGTTCCTTCTGTGCCGATCTTGCCCCTGAAACCTGGGCGCGCACCTCGTTCTCGCGCATTCAAGAAGGTGCTTTGGTCAACCTTGAACTTCCCATGAAGGCCGATGGCCGGTTCGGAGGTCACATCGTCCAGGGACACGTGGACGGCGTCGGCAAATTGATCAGCCTCGAGCGAATAGAGAACTCCGACAACTGGTGGCTGCACATCGAAATTCCGGAAGAGGTCGAGAAGTACACCGTGTTCAAAGGCTCGATTTCAATTGAAGGCATCAGCTTGACCGTGGCCCGCCTGGATCATAGCCGCTGCACTATCGCCATCATCCCGCATACGGTCGAGATGACCAACCTGAATTCGCTCACCCCCGGCGATCCAGTGAATCTGGAAGCGGATCTGATCGCGAAATATGTGGAGAAGATGATGCAGCGCGAATCGCAGCAAAGCGCGCTCACGATCGAAGATTTGGTCGAGCAAGGCTTTTGATCGTTGAGGCCTTATTCACCACAGGGCACTCAAGCTTTCGCGGAGGAATTCCTCTGTGAACCCTGTGTCCCCTGTGGTGATCTCGCAGCTTCACTGCTGAACCCGGCTGCCTCAGGATCTTTTCGGCCGCGCCAGTGAGACCACTGTGGCCTGCACCGCGCGAATGTAATCGTTGGGCGAGATCAGTATCTGCACCCCGCGCATCCCCGCCGAAACCGAAACCTTATCGAACGACTCAATCGTTTCGTCCACGAAGACGGGAAACTCGCGTTTGGCGGCCAGCGCCGTGACACCGCCTCGAATATAGCCAGTCAAAGCCTGCAGTTCTTTCACCGGAACCAATTGGATTTTTCTTTCTCCCGCAACGGACGCCAGAGCTTTTAAATCCAGTTCCTGATCACCCGGAATCACCACTATGACAGGGCCGTTGCGCTCTCCGCGGGCGACCAGCGTCTTGAACACCTGCTCGGGCGGAAATCCGATTTTTGCTGCCACAGTTTCCGCCGCGAGATCGTTTGGATCGACTTCATATTCCCGGATCTCGTATGCCACCCCGAGTTGGTCCAGAAGTCTCGCCGCGTTGGTTTTGGCTGCCATAGAGCAAGCCTCTCAACCCGAAAGTCTAATGGGCCTTTACAAATCGCTACCATCAAATTGCAAACATTTACTGGGAGATGCGATAACATCTTGGCGCAAGCGCGAGTCTAACTCGCAAAAGCCGGGTTTGCTGTTGATGACCCGCCTCGAAAGCGCTCCCTCCAATGCTTTCGAGAGGAGGTGCATCGTGACGTACCTTCGCCCTACCCTCTCAGGTTCTTACCCTTCCAACCTTTTCTCGACTGCCCAAAACACCTTCGCGCGCGCGGTTTTGCTGAGCGTGATCTCGCTGGCCGCCATCCCTTTATTGGCGCAGGAACCGCAAGGTGAACGACCCTCACAGCCAGCGCAGAAGAATGTTGTCACCGTTCCCGCCGGCATCCGGATTCCGCTGGTGCTTACGCATCCCGTACAAAGCCGCGTCATTCATCGCGGCGATGACATTTACGCGCAAGTCACTGCGCCGGTGAGATCGGGCGATCAAATGGTGATCCCTCCCGGAACGTTTGTCCAAGGGACGGTGGAGAAGCTGGACGCTCGCGGCGGACGCGGACAACTCCACCTCCAATCAATGGCCGTCATATTTCCCGACGGCTACGTCACGGTCATTCCTGGACCGCTGACTCTGCAAAGTGACGAAGGATACGCCGAGAAAGATCCCGGCAACGCACGGGTAATGAGCGCAGTCGCGCTGCCCTTAGCCGGAGCCGGGTTGGGTGCTGTGATCGGTCACGGGGCCGCCAACACCACTCCCCAGACCATCACCACTTCCCTTCCGCCGGGCTGTGTGGGAACGCCACCCGGATGTCTCTCGTCGAGCATGACGGTGCCCCGAAGCGCGGGAGCGGCTACGGTGATCGGAGCCGGTGTAGGAGGCGCCGTAGGCGCGGTTGCCTCCTTGATTGTGATCTTCAGTTCACATCACTTTTATCTGGATGCCGGTACGCCAGTGGATATGGTGCTGGCGCAAGAGATCTCGTTCCAGCAAAGTAAAATATCGAAGGCGGTGCAACAATCTGCCGGAGAACCGGTCGCGCTGCAAACCGTCGCGCCCCGGCCTGTGCCTCCGCCCCCGCCCACAACCCCTGCCAATCACGGCACGTGCTACACGCCGGGCACGCCGGGCACCCCCGCAACGGTGATCCCCGGAACACCCGGACCGAATGGGGTCCCAGGACCGCCGACGGTAATCCCGG
>JAICJP010000060.1 GCA_025928375.1 Candidatus Sulfotelmatobacter sp. | reverse complement strand
CTGGAAAGCGGTTTGACTACTTGACCATTGATCCTGAAGATCACTATCTGATCTCAGCACACCTTGCCGCGGGCCAGACATACGTGATTGACTCGCGCACGAACAAGGTTGTAGCGACGGTCGCAGATACTCCCGGAGCGGAAGGTGTCGAGTACGTACCCGAGTTGAAGAAGTTCTACACTTCGAATGCCGGAGATAACACCATTGGTGTCGTGGACATGCACACAATGAAAGTCGTGAAGAAGCTACCGACCGAACGCAAGCCCGACGGAAGCGCATACGCACCGCCGTTCCACAAGCTGTACGTTTCGGACGAGCGGGGCAAAGCCGAGGCGATCGTTAACGTGATGAAAGATGAGATCGTGAAAACTCTTCACTTCAAGAGTGAAACCGGCATGCCGCAGTACGATCCGGTTGCTCACAAGGTATACGTGAATTTGCAGGATGAAAATATCTTTGCTGTCATTGATCCGGCCACGGACGAGGTGATCGGCCGATATCCGGTAGGACGCTGTAAAGGGAATCACGGCATGACTCTTGATCCGGAGCACCATCGCGCGTTCCTTTCATGCGAAGAAAACAATCTAATGACAGTGTTCGATCTCGATAAGCATGAGCCCATCGCATATCTTGATATGGCGGGTGGTCCGGATGTGATCAAATTTGATCCAGGGCTAGGCAGAATCTACGCCGCTTGTTACACGGGAGCTATTTCCGTTTTTCATCAAGATGACCCCCAGCACTACAGAAAGCTGGAAGATTTCAAAGTTCAACACGCCGTACACAGCCTCGCAGTGGATCTCGAAACCCACCGCGTCTATACCCCCGAGCAGGAGGAAAACGGAAAGCCTGTAGCCCGCATGATTGTGTACGAGCCTGTGACTGGAAAATAAGGGGAGGTCAACAGTCAGTGCAGTCCTTTGCCCGCTGTGAACTCCATGCTCTTATGCGAATCCTGTTAGTAGAAGACGAGAAGAAAATGAGTTCTGGTGCACAAAATGAATGCCGGTCGGGACACGTATCGTATTCAAGTGGCGGTCCCAATGGACGATTTCTACGATGCCATTGATCGATTCAAGTGGATGGTTCTGCTGTGCGATGCTTGCCTGAAAGGTCGTATGTACTGTGATCAGTTAAGCGGGCGATAAACTGTGCTTCTGCCATTCCTGGTTGGTTGAGGTGAAACAATTGAAGCTCTTGCAACGGTTGAGTCTCGCTGGTCTTCTTCTCGTTTGGCTGGGATTGATTCCGCTCGGTGAAGCGATAGCTGACGCGCAAACTGCGATCAAAACGCCTGCTAGTCCGCTAACCCTAGATCAGGCAGTTGATTTTGCTCTGAGCAACTATCCAGCAGTCCGAGCATCCATGGAACGTGCGCTGGCCTCGAAAGAAGGCGTTAGCCTTTCTCGAACTACCTATCTGCCGCGCACCGATCTGCTTTGGCAGTCCGATCGCGCTACGCGAAACAATATTTTTGGCTTGCTTCTTCCTCAGTCAGTGGTTCCTTCGATCTCAGGTCCGGTTCTTTCCAGTACATCTGATCGAGGCGTTTGGGGAAGTGCGGCAGGAATCCTGGTGTCTTGGGAACCTTTTGACTTTGGGTATCGTGGCGCAAATGTAGAGGTGGCGAAGGCGGCGCAAAGCCGGGCAAACGCTGAACTATCACTCACTAAGCTGGATGTGGCCGGGGCGGTAGGAGACGCCTTCTTGCGGCTCGCCGCGGCACAACAGCAAGTGCAGGTTGCCGAGGCAGACGTCGATCGAAGACAAGTGCTTTCCACATCAGTTCATGCGCTGGTTAGGGAGGAACTGCGACCCGGCGCCGATGCCTCCCGTGCCGACGCAGAACTCGCGGCGGCTAAGATCCAACTGATCCGCGCCCAGGAAGTTGAACGGGAGAGCGTGGCTACATTCGCGGAATTGTTGGGCATTTCGGGCACCAAAGTTGCTATCGATGCTCATTATGTCTTAACCACATCCCCAACACCCTATGCTTCACGAATCGGCCTTGCAGATCACCCTTCAGTGCTGATCGCAACCTCGACATTATTTGAAACCAAAGCCAGAGAGAACGTGCTGAGCAAGTCCTATTACCCGCGATTTAATTTGCAGGGTTCGTTCTCGGGTCGTGGAAGCGGGGCGAACCCGGACGGCACTTTCGGAACAGGAACGGATGGGCTCGATCTGATGCGGCATAACTGGGCGGTTGGTTTAACTGCAACGTTCTCCGTCCTGGATTTTCCGTCGCTGCACTTTAAGAAACAGATCGAACAGTCCAACGAACGTGCACAGCGGGCCGACTATGACAAGACAGTCCAAACGTTGACTGCGCAGATAGAGCGGACCAAAGCTGCGTATGACAGCGCGGTCTTGATCAGTCAGAACACCCCCATCGAGCTGGAAGCCGCACGATTGGGGGAAACACAGGCGAAGGCTCGATACCAAGCCGCGCTGGCTCCGATTATCGAAGTCGCGGAAGCCCAGCGACTGTTAGTGCAAGCCGAAATTGAAGACAATCTTGCCCGCCTCACAGTTTGGCGGGCCCTGCTGGGCGAAGCACTGGCCCAAGGCGATCTCCAGCCGTTCCTGGAACTAGCGCGCAAGCCTGCGTCAGGAGGCCAGTGAGATGTGGTTAATCCGGATAGGGCTTCGGCGCCCTTTGACAATACTGGTAGCAGTGATTTCCGTTGGTCTCATATCAGTGTTGGCTCTGATGCGAATGCCGGTCGATATCTTTCCGAATCTAAACCTGCCTGTCATTTATGTCGCACAGCCCTACGGGGGTATGTCGCCCGCGCAGATGGAAGGCTATCTCGTCTACTACTACGAATATCACTTCCTCTACATCACCGGTATTGAAAGCGTCGAATCAAAATCGATCCAAAATGTTGGGCTGCTCAAACTCACGTTTCATCCTGGCACGGACATGAGTCAGGCTCTAGCTCAGACGATCTCATACGTGGATCGGGCGCGTGCGTTCATGCCTGCCGGTACCGTTCCGCCATTTGTAATGCGCTTTGACGCGGGAAGTGTCCCGGTAGGGTTCCTTGTGTTTTCGAGTCAGACTCGCGGGCTGGGAGAAATTCAGGATCTCGCTTTGAATCGCGTCCGCCCTCTGTTTGCGACGCTTCCAGGTGTCTCGGCCCCGCCGCCGTTTGGAGGCAACCAACGCACAATCGTAATCACTGTCGATCCAGATCGACTGCGCGCGTACCGCATGTCTCCGGAAGAAGTGGTAAAGGCGGTAAGTGCCGGAAACATCATCATGCCCGCCGGCAATATCCGAGCCGGAGACTTGCAGCCCATGGTGCCCATCAACTCAGTGGTTCCGAATGTTCAGGAACTGGGTGACTTGCCGATCCGGGTGGGTTCTGGTCCAACGGTTTTTCTGCACGATCTTGGGAAAATCTCGGATTCGAGCGACGTTCTGACCGGATACGCGTTGGTGAACGGACGCCGAGCCATCTACCTGTCTGTGACGAAGCGTGCGGATGCGTCCACAGTTGCCGTAGTGAACGAAGTCAAGAGCAGCATTTCGCGTTTTCGATCGCTTATTCCTGACGACATCAAAATCAGCTACGAACTTGATCAATCGACATACGTAAAGAATGCCCTTTCGTCTCTGGTGCGCGAGGGCATCCTTGGGGCGGTGCTGACCGGACTGATGGTCCTGCTCTTCCTAAGAGACTTGCGCAGTGCAGCGATTGTCGTCACGACCATCCCGTTTGCATTGCTTACCGCCGTTGTGGCGCTGTGGGGAGCAGGCCAGACCATCAACACGATGACGCTGGGAGGGTTGGCATTGGCGGTAGGAATTTTGGTCGATGAGGCAACCGTCGCGATCGAGAACATTCACACCCATCTCGGACAGGGCGTTTCGCACGCCAACGCAGTACTGGAGGCGAGCCGTGAAGTTGTCATACCGCGCTTACTTGCGATGCTCTGCGTCCTATCGGTATTCGTCCCGTCATTTTTCATGACAGGCATCGCGAGAAGTTTGTTCGTTCCGCTCTCGCTCTCCGTAGGATTTGCGATGGCTGCTTCCTACTTTCTATCCAGTTCTCTTGTCCCTGTGATGTCAACTTGGATCCTTCGAGAAGCAGTTCATTCTGAACGCAATACCAAATCGCATTTGGCTGAGTGGCGGGAGCGCCTCGGCCGGGTCCTCGGGAAGCTGATGGGACACCGCAAGGTCGTATTGGCGGTGTACTTAGTGATCACCTTGGCTGTGATTCTCCTCCTGGGACCGCTCATGGGACGCGAGATCTTTCCCAGGGTCAATGCTGGACAGTTTCAGCTACGGTTTCGTGCGCCCATTGGCACTCGAGTTGGCGCAACAGAGGTCATGGCGCTTCGCGTCCTTGACGAAATTCACAAAGTTGCAGGTGCCAACAATGTTGCTGTGACACTCGGATACGTGGGAACCCAACCTCCCGCGTATCCGATCAACACGATTTTCCTGTGGACGAGTGGCCCTCACGAAGCAATATTGCGAGTCGCGCTTAAAGCTGACGCATCGATCTCCATAGCGAATCTTGAAGAGCAGCTCCGAGCGAAACTGCCAAGTATCTTTCCGGGAAGCCAATTTTCCTTCGAAGCGGGTGACATTGTAAGCCAGACCATGAACTTCGGTGCTCCCACTCCGGTCGAAGTGGCTGTTAACGGGCCGACCCTGCACGACGATAGGGGATATGCCGAGAAACTTCTCGTTGAACTAGGCCGGATACCGGCTTTGCGCGATCTTCAGTTCGAGCAGCCTCTTGACTACCCAAGCGTCGAAGTAAACGTCAATCGAGAGCTTGCAGGGCAGCTTGGTGTGAGTGTCGAACAGGTGGGGAGGTCGCTGGTTGCGGCGACCTCGTCCAGTCGTTTTGTCACTCCGAACTACTGGGCTGATCCGCGGTCCGGAATCGCTTATCAGGTGCAAGTTGAATTGCCTCAGCCCCAGGTCGCCTCAATCCAGGACATCGCCAATATCCCTATAACCCGCAGTGACGCAATCCATCCGCTGGTCGGAGACGTCGCACAGGTTCGGAACAGCACGATGGTTGGAGAATATGACAGGCTGAATGGTCAAAGAATGATCACCATTTCCGCCAACGTGGTTGGCGAAGACCTGGGGCGGGTTGCGAGCCGGATAGACAAAGTGATTGTTCGCGCTGGTACTCCTCCACGCGGAGTGACGGTGCGGGTAAGAGGACAGATAGCCCCGATGCGCGAAACCCTTACCAATCTCGCGATTGGACTGGGGCTCGCGATTCTGGTTATCTTCCTGCTGTTGTCCGCGAACTTTCAATCGATGCGACTGTCACTGGTTGTGCTGTCAACGATTCCCGCCGTAATCTCCGGCGTGATTATCATGCTTCTGATTACGGGCACGACGTTAAACATCCAATCCTTCATGGGAGCGATCATGGCCATTGGAGTGGCTGTCGCAAACGCAATTCTGCTGGTGACGTTTGCGGAGCAATCCCGCCGCGCAGGCGTTCATGCGACAGAAGCTGCCATTCATGGTGCGGAGAGCCGCATGCGTCCGATTCTGATGACTAGCATGGCGATGATCGTGGGCATGATTCCAATGGCGGTCGCGTTGGGCGCCGGCGCGGAACAAACGGCACCCCTTGGACGAGCCGTGATAGGAGGACTGTTGGCTGCGACTATCGCAAGTCTGCTGATTCTACCTTCGATATTTTCTCTAGTTCAGGAGCGGGCTGGCACGCTTTCGCCTTCACTGGATCCCGAAGATCCAGAGAGCCGCTATGCTGCGCGCGCAAACTTGGGCGAGAACCCGACCGGAGGTGAACGTTGAGGCTCACGAGTACCATCACGATTTTTGCCAGTCTGGGGCTTCTGATTTCGTGCGGCAAAGATGATGCCACGTCAGCCAAAGCCGCACCTCCCGAGCCGGCTGCAAAAGTTCAAGTCACGAAGGTCGTCGCGCAGAAACTTGCGCTGACGGTTCACTTGCCAGGCGAAATTGAGCCATACGAAGTCGTAGCCGTTTTTCCCAAGGTGACCGGGTTTGTCAAATCCATTTCCGTAGACCGGGGCTCGCATGTTAAAGAAGGGCAAATTATTGCTCACCTCGAAGCTCCGGAGTTAGTCGCACAACGTTCCGAGGCGCAATCCAAGCTTCAGGCTGCTCAGGCTCAGTTTGCCGCGGCGGAAGCAAAAGTCGCATCAGATGAGGGTACTTATGAGCATCTCAAGGCAGCGGCGGCGACACCCGGTGTGGTTGCAGGTAACGATTTGTTCGTGTCTCAAAAGGCTCTGGATGCCGATCGTGCCCAGTTGACGGCTCAGCAAGAAAACGTAAACGCTGCGCAACAATCGCTTCAGGCAATTACACAGACCGAGGCGTACTTGCAGGTAAAGGCGCCTTTTGATGGGGTCGTGACCGAGCGAAATGTGCATCCGGGAGCACTGGTTGGACCGGCTGGCGCACCTGGATCTGCGCTTCCGATGCTGCGTATTGAGACGTTATCCCGACTGCGCATCGTGGTGCCCGTTCCTGAAACGTATGCTGCAGGAGTACCCGAAGGCACCAAAGTCGAATTTACGGTGCCGTCCTTTCCGGGCCGGATTTTCAGGGGCACGATTGCACGCATCGCACATTCCGTTGACATCAAAACGCGTACGATGCCCGTCGAGTTGGAAGCTGCAAACGTGAAAGGCGAGCTATCGCCCGGTACTTTCTCCGATGTTCTTTGGCCTGTACGGAGATCCTATCCAACTCTTTTCGTTCCAACGTCGTCGGTTGCCAATACCCTCGAACGAGCGTTTGTTGTCCGTATTCGCGACGGGAAATCAGAGTGGATAGATATAAAAACTGGGGTCACGGTGGACAAAATGACAGAAGTCTTCGGCGATCTGCACGAAGGCGATATAGTGGCCGTTCGTGGAACCGATGAACTGCGGGCTGGCACCGCGGTTTCACCCCAGCAAAGTCAAGTGAAGTAGTTATTGCGGGTGCTTGCCTCGGACGCATCGTCGAAACCGACGTTACGCAATATGCGAGTGTCTAGTGACCGGTCTCCGAGTAAAGCGGTCCCGAGTCTCTTGAGGGCGGATCCGAAACGGCACGAATATACGCGATTAGAGCCTGTATCTCTGACTTGCTGAGGGTATTTCCCCAAGCAGGCATCAGCGCAGATTTCTGCAGCGCCGGACCGCCATTTGTGATGATTGCATTCAGATCGGCATCCGTGAGTTTGCTCAGCGTAGCTTTTTCGCTGAAAGGATGTGGCTTCACCTCAAGGTTGTCGTAATTCGAGACGCGCTCTACGGTGGATTCGGAGTTATGGCAGCGGTCACAGTATTGATCGTTCAGACGACGACCGAGTGTCTGCCGATATCCGAGAGCGATCTCCTCCAGTTTGAGTTCCACCTTGTTGTGGGACTTGTCCAAGGTGAAGGCCGTGATCTGGTAGCGTCCGGCCATTCCTCCGAGTGAGACGTTGGTCGTAACCTGGCCGCTGGAGTCGGAGAGGGCGCTGGGAGGGTCGAGGGTGACGCCGGGTGGCGCGGCGAATTCAACGAGCGCTCCCGGAATTGCTGTTCCCTGCGCATCGTTGACTTGCACAATCAGCGGCTGCGGCAGCAGGCTCCCAGTTTGAGCGAACTGCTTTCCGCCACTCGATTCGACGATGGCGGCTCCCACAGCGGTGGGCGTCGGCCCAGGGGCAGAAGCGCTTTTACGCGAGCAGGAAGTTCCGAGCATGACAAATCCCAGAAGGAATGCAATATAGACTTTCATCGTTTTGCGACCTCCCGAGCATGGGAGTTGCTATTTGCTGCCTTGGATGATCGGGAGGATTTCTCCCCGCCTTTTTGTGATATTAGAAACGCGGTGAGGGCACGAGCGTCTTCATCGTTCATAGCGCGGTTCGGCTCTACCGTTCCCGGGCGCAAAGATTGCGGATTCCTCATCCACTCATAGATCCATGCTGCGGTCAGCCGGGATCCAACATGCGTCAATGTCGGCCCGATGTAGCCCTTGTCTGTCTTTGTATCGACGATGTGGCATCCCTGGCACGAATACTTCCCGTAGAACAGTTGCCTGCCGAGCTCGATTTGTCCCTGCGAATAACCGCCCAAGGGCATGGAATCCCGATCGACCTTGGGACTCTGATACACAGTCATGATGTAATCCGCAAGCTCGTTGACTTCGCCGTCGGTAAGATTGAACCGCGGCATGCGCCGGATGAGGGCCGGACGGAGCGTTCCCGGATTTTTAAAGAACTGCACCAGCCAATCGCGCTGGACCGAACTGCCTTCCCACGTGAGGTCAGGAGCCATGTCTGAGCCATGCCCATTGATGCGGTGGCAACTAAAGCAGGCAAGATCAGTCATCAATTTTCCGGCTTTGCCCGCTGGCTGGTAGTCCGTCTCCACTCGGCCTGGTACCGCGAGTGAAGAAGGCAGAGTGTACGAACGCTCATTCAGCGAAAGCAATGCAGTCGTGAGTGCGTCAATCTGCTGAGGAGTGAAGGTGTACTGCGGCATCTTCAGGCCGGGCGAGAACGCGCGGGGATTCTTGATCTTTCCGGCGATGTAATCCGGCAATGTGTGCTGCATGCCCGACAGGAAGATGAGTTGCGTGACGGGCTTGCTCCCGATGCGGCTCAACTCCGGAGCGAAGTTCTCCGGTTTCCTGATGCCCGCGATTTCATGGCATGACGCGCAACCATAGTCCGATACCAGGCGCTTGCCGTGAGCGACCTGCTCCGGCGTTGCGGTATCGAGGTGAACGTTAGAGAGGAAATCAGAATCCGCCTTACCCTGGAGGAACCCGGCCAGCATTGCTACCTGTCCATCATTGAAACGGTAATGGGGCATTCCGGTAGCGGGATTGTAGGCTCGAGGATTCCGCAACCAGGCCTGCAACCATTCCGGCTTCACTTTGGTTCCGACACGGGTCAATTCAGGTCCAACATCACCACCAACTATGTTGCCCGCGGCATTCTGCACCGCGTGACAAGAGGCGCAGAACGATTCGCCGTAGAGGCTTGCTCCCGCCGCAGGATCGGCAGACGCTTTGGCGGGGACATTAACCGTGTCACCCGGGAGGGGGCTGCTGTTGGCGATGAGGAATGCCGAGATGTCGCGCGCATCGTCGTCGCTCAGCTTGAAGTTCGGCATGGTCGAGGTCGACGCGTACGCCTGAGGATCTTTCAGCCATGCGAATATCCATTCGCGCGATGTCTTATCGGCGATATGCGACAGGGATGGAGGATCATCTGTTGCCTTCAACGTGCTTCCGTCGGGCAACTTCACGGTATGGCAATGCAGACAGCCTTGCCGCGCCAGCAGCGCACGTCCCTGATTCAGCTGCGGGGTTCCGGCAAGTTGCCCGCGATGGCATTGCCCGCAGGAAGACTCGATGTACTTGGCAGGAAGAATCGGCTGTTCCCATGCGAGCGTGCTGCGATGGGACTCTGCCACCGTGGTAGCTGCGCCTTGGCCGCGATGGCACGTTGTGCATCCAAATTGATCCAGCTTGTGCGGAATCGGCGGATGCGTGCGATAGGGCTGCGTGGGAACATCACTCAGGCCGGCTTCTTTCAGTCCAACGTGGCAACTGGTACAGCGGTCGACCACGCCCAGTTCCGGGAGCCAGACCTGCTGAATCCCGCCGGCAAAATGCCGCTGCAGCGTGTTGGCGTCGCTGCGGTTGCGAATCGTTTTTAGGTAGCCGCGCTGATAATGGCGCCATTCGCTGAAGAAGTTCTTCGCCGGCGCGATCGCGATCGACAGGAGAAAGACCACGCTGATGACGCCAAAGGCGCGCACGCTGTCTCCGAACAGTCTCTGCCAGAGCGACGCAGGTTTCTCATTCATGATCGCCGCATCCTTTATGAACCCTGCCACGGCCAGACCCAAGCCCAGCCCGGTCCGCGGAAGAAAGTGCCGATGGCGGTTAACACCACCAGCTCGAATAAGAACCAAGTCATCACCCAATACGAGAGAGGCCGCGCAGCCAGGTAGCGCCGGAAGGGTGATGCAGAATGTGGAGTGCTTTGCGCCGCGATCAGCATTAGCATCGCCATGATGAGCGTTGGGACTAGCGCCGCATACACTTTGAAGAACAACAGAAAGAGCGAAAGGGCGCCGGCGACCAGATAGAAGATGCGCAGCCGCTTCTGCCGGTCCTTCAGAAACAATCCGTCGGCTTCGATGTTGACCCGGAAGTATGGAATTACGATCAGCGCCATGACTACGAGCCCCGGTGCCAGGACACCTGCGACCACGGGGGGGAAATAGTGCAGCATCTCCTGCAATCCCAGGAAATACCACGGCGCCTTCGCGGGATTGGGTGTGTGCGAGGGATCGGCAAGTCCCTCCAGGGGCGCATTGAAAAGGAGCGCCGTCCATACCAGCACAACCCCGAGGGTCATCACGGCAACTGCTGCGCGGAACAGCACCTCGGGGAAAGTCTGAAGTTGTTCTTCCGTCTCGGCCTTGACCTGCGCGGAGGTGCGGCGGGTGATGAAGACGATGCGCCGTGGAGACTTCTTCGCGTTCGAATCCACGCCGGCGACGAAATCCTTCAAGTCAGCCATGGCTAGTTCGTCTCCTTCACGGCAGAGCCGGCATTCCTGGCGCGCACGGTTGCCGGCTCGCTGTCGTGGTTGTAGAGTCCGCCATCCTTACGAATTCTCCAGAAATGAATTGCAACAAAGAACATCGCGGTCAGCGGCAGGATCATGCAATGCAGTACATAGAAGCGCAGCAGCGCGTTCGCGTTGACGGTATGACCGCCCAGCAGGAGGAAGTGGATCTTGTCGCCGATCACGGGCACAGCGGAGGCGATATTCGAACCGACCGTAATGGCCCAGTAGGCTAACTGATCCCAGGGGAGAAGATATCCTGTGTAACTCAGCAATAACGTAATAAGAAGGAGGATGACGCCGATTACCCAATTGAACTCGCGCGGGGGTCTGTAGGCGCCTCGATAGAACACTTTAAACATGTGTGCAAAGACCAGGAACACCATGGCGTGCGCGGACCAGCGATGCAGGTTGCGCAGAAACATGCCGGACGAAACCACGAATTGCAGGTCCTTGGTGTCTGCGTAGGCCTGCGGCGCCGAGGGATGGTAGTAAAGCATCAAGGGAATTCCGGTGGCGACAAGAATCAGGAACGTTCCCAGCGTCAGCGTGCCCAGATACCAGGTTGCGCTGAAACTCAACACCCGCGTGCGGACTTTGGTTGAGAACAGATGCAAGAACACGTTCTGTTGAATGACAAGCGCCCTTTTCAGGGTGCTCGATCCCGGGCCGCTGCGGAAGATGGAGCGCCACAAGCGCGTCTGCTGCAAGTCGTCGAAATATTGGTCTACCGTCTTTGCCATATCAGACCCTCACGAAGGAATCGCGCGCCAGCGCCGGAACGTCGGTCGAGCGATCGACCAGCAGATCACCGTCGTCATTGATCCAAACGCGCTTCCAGGGAAGGGGCTTGGGCGCCGGACCTTCGATCTTCTTTCCACTCTGCTCGAATTTGCTGCCATGGCAAGGACACGCGATGATGCCCAGTTCCTGCTTCCATGCCGTCAGGCAACCAAGGTGGGTGCACACTGCACTAATTGAGAAATACCCTTCTGCGGAGTGGATGATGTAAATGCCGTTGTTGACATCGAGTGTCACTGAGTCCAGCGGATAGCGATCTGGCTTGCCCGCATTCACCACTGGCGACGGCTCGTAAAGCACATTGGGCTCGAGATATTGATAAGAAAACGCCGCCGTACCGACCGCGGCGATGCTCAGCGAACCCAAGCCGAGCTTGGTGAAAAATTTCCGACGGCTCAGGTCGTTCCCTAAAGGTCCGTTCTTTCCTTCCGCCATAAGTTCCTCTTGCTACTTCTGCAATCCGGCGCCGATAGCCGCAACTGAAATCAATCCAGTCGGTTCAGCCGGAAGCAGGTTGTAGGATTCCATCGTGATGGTGCCCACAGGACAGCGCATCGCGCACAAGCCGCAACGGATGCAGCGAGTCTCGTCCTTCAACATGGCCGCACCCGTAACTACCCCGAGTTCGTCAGCTTTCACTTCGTCGAACTCGACACCGAAACATTCCTGGTTGTCGCGAACATGCTGAATAGTGTCCGGCTCAAACGAGATGCGGTCGAGCGAGACCAGTTCCAGGCATTTCTCCGGACAAACATCCACGCAACCGCCGCACAGGATGCACATGCTGCCGTCTTCCGGAGTTCCTTCGAAAATGGTGTTAACCCAGCAGTGCAGGCAGCGCTGGGCTTCCTCCATCGCCGATGCCGCGTCGTACCCAACTTCAACTTCGGTTACGCCCGTGCGTCGTTCCAGAGGGAGCATCGGAACCGGTTGCCGGTTGAGATCGAGGTACCCGAGCGGCATGGAGTGCCGTTTGAGTAGTTCGACTTCGATCACCGGTTCCGGATGCTTGCCGCCGCGCAAGTACTCGTCAATCCCCACGGCTGCGCGTTTGCCGTCCCCAACACTGTCAATGATCAAGCGGGGCCCAAACACACAGTCGCCCCCGGCGAAGATTCCCGGAGCCGATGTCATCAGCGACTGCGGATTGACCGCAATCAATCCTCGTGGAGAAATGTCCACCTTATCTTCCGGAGTGAAGAAGTCAAGGCGCGGCGCCTGGCCGATCGCCATGATGATGGTGTCGCACTCGATCTGGCTCTCGCTGTTTTCGTAGAAGGCGGGATTGAAGCGCTTGTTCTGATCGAAGACCCACTTGGTAGTGAGCACTTCCAGTGCGGCAACTTTTCCATCTTTGCCGATAACGCGCTTGGGCCCGAATCCGGGGTGGATGATGATGCCTTCTTCTTCGGCCTCTTCGATCTCTTCCAGGGCAGCCGGCATCTCGTTGCGGCGTTCCAGGCAAACCAAGTTCACCTCGCGCGCCCCCAGGCGCAAGGCTGACAAAGAGATGTCGACCATTTCTTTGGTCGCAACCGCTGATACGTTTTCCGCGGAAGGCTCGACTTCCTCGACCCCGCCTGCATGTTGGCGCACAACTTCGCGGGCGGCAGAGCGAGCCACGTCCATGGCAACGTTGCCGCCTCCGATCACGATGACTTTCTTGCCGATTGTGAACTTGTACCCAAGGTTCACATTGAGCAGAAAGTCGATGCCCTTGTGAACGCCATCGAGATCTACACCGGGAATGGTCAGGTCGCGGCTACGATGCGCTCCCACCGCAATCAAAACCGCGTCGAATCCCTGCCGCCGCAACTCGGAGATGGTGAAGTCTCGTCCGGCAGCATGATTCAGTTTGAGAGTTATATCGCCAGTTTCAAGGATCTCCCGAACCTGCGCTTCCACGACATCACGGGGCAGGCGGTATTCGGGAATTCCCAGGTAAAGCATGCCGCCCGCGACGGGCGCGGCCTCGAAGATCGTGACGGAATAACCCATTAGAGCAAGGTCATGCGCTGCAGAAAGTCCGACCGGACCTCCTCCAACCACTGCCACCCGGAACGGGAGTTTCTTCTGGCCGCGTCCTTCATTGACGTTGATGGGGCGCTTCGATTCGGGGCCGTACTGCTCGGTGAGGAATCTCTTTAGCGCGCGGATCGAAATCGGCTTATCGATCTCGCCCCGGCGGCAAGCGGTTTCGCAGGGATGGGCGCAGACTCTTCCGCAAATGCTGGCCAGGGGATTCGGATCGCGTGCCAGGCGGTAGGCTTCTTCAAACCTTCCTTCAGCAATCAGGCCAACGTAGCGTCCGGCATTGGTATGGGCCGGACAAGCCATCATGCAGGGAAAGTTTGTGTGCAGCCAATCCCCATCGACCTTCTTGTCCCTGAATCTCTTCAGCATTGTTGCCGCCTGACCGCGACCGCCTGACACAGTTCCCGGAAACTACAGACGAACCGGGGAGCGGCGGCCCAAGCTTGCCGCTCCCTCCCCCGCTACTCGACAACAATCGTTACTTGGTCAGCGTGAAGTCTGCCTTGCCGCCGCCGGCCACAGTCACCGGCTTGGACTGGTTCTTCGCACCTTCATGCCACACCACCAGCGTGTAGCTTCCGTCGGGGACATCTTTGATCTTGTAATTGCCGCTGTCGTCGGTCTCGGCGAAATAAGGGGTCGGGCTGACGATCACGTAGCCCGCCATTTCGGGGTGCACATTGCAGAGCACCGGCACGGCCCCGGGTTTATCGAAGGTGAACGAACGCTTCTCGCCTTTGGGCCAGGTTCCGAGGTTATGGCCAGCCTTCTTGTCGTTGCCGACAGCCGTCCAGAAGACGTTGTGCGCCACGTTGTCGCTGTTCTGGAAGTCCACCGTTGTGCCCTGCTGGATAACGACAATGTGAGGCGAAAACATAAGGCCCTTCTGATCGATCAGCGGATGATCTTTGGGCGCGGGGAACGTCTTTCCCGCGATCGTGTCCACATAGACAACCGATTTTCCCTTCATTCCCGAGACTTTTCCCTCGATATCGCCCGCCCAAGCCGCCATGCTCAATCCCGCTACTACCAACGTTGCCACTAACCCTTTGTATTTCATCGCTCTGTTCTCCTTTGTAGTTTGCCCCTGGTCCTTGTGCGCGGATTTCAGAAAATGAATCTCGCTACCAGGTAAACCGTGTTATTGCCGTTCGCATTGCGACCGGCTGCGTCATAATTCGTCGAACCGCCGTTGAACTTCGTGTATCCCGTGTACTGGGCAGAGAGCTGCAGGTTCTGCCACGGCCAGACCGAGAAATTCGCAATATAGCCGGAGCCGCGGGGATCGCCATTGGCGCTTCCACTCACCGCGGATTGTGTAAAGAGAAGTGGATCGATCGTGCCTGAGGTGTCGAACCATCCGAACGAGCCGGAATACTTGTTTCCGAAGTGGTATTCCGCGTTCGTCAGGAACGTGTTCAAGTGATGGTGGCCAGGCGACGCAGCGCCCAACGCCGTGCTGGCCACAAGATTAGAGTTTTCCCGAATGTAGGTGGCGCGCCACGAAAGCACGTCGGTCCGCACCACGGTACGATCGATCTGGGCATCGAAAGCGTAGTCCGTGTAACTGTCCTCGGGCCCGGTGATTGCTCCCGGGCTGGAGCGCATGTGCATGCCGTACGTGCCGACTTCGTATTGCGTCTTCCCGGTCAACTGCTGCCATGCGACGCGCCAATATGGGGCGAGGCCGCGGATGTTGTAGCCGAAGTCAGTTCCATCCGTCGGCTGTGAGGCGCCGATATGGCCGGAGCGGTACAGCGAGGCATCGGCATAGAGGTGGTTGTTCCACATCATGTAGCCGCCGAAGCCGGCGACGTCCTGACCTAAAGAGGCGACGATCGGAGCCGCACCAGGAGTGGGCGCCCAGTCATCGGCCACAAAGGGAAAGCCCCATGCCGGCGTGCTGTTCCAGAGGTCTTCTACGGTCGGATTGTTGTTGAGGTTGAGACCATACACAAAATCTTTGCCACCCCATTTTGTGGTGTTGGCGTAACGGATATCGGTATTGTCCATGCTGAAGTGGTCGTCCTGCGTGTCATAGGTGACCTGCATGAAACTCCCGACATGCGAGGTCCAAGCGCCCGCAAGAAAAAGAGAAATATCTTGGGGAAGTTCGATCGTGCCATTCTGGGTCCCGGGAACCGGAGTCTTGGTTGACGTGAACGAGGTCTCGAGCCATGCCGAAAGCGGCAACGTGGACAGCAGATCGAGGGGGGCGCGCTTCTTGCTGCCATCGGCCTTGATGACTTTGGTCTCGTCCGCGCGATCGACGTAACCCGTCAACTTGAAGCGCCGTCCGGCGGGATTGAGTTCCGGAGGAGTGTAATGACAGCCGCTGCACGGCAGCCCTGTCTGCCGGGCATAGCTCGGAACAGCCTCGGCGTTTGGAGGGTTCACAACTGTGAAAAGCAGTAAGCTAAACACGACGCTGAGTGTGATGAAGAGAATCGCGACAATCTTCATGCTGCCATCTCCTTAGTGTTCTGGGACGCCGAACCCTCGGCGTAAACATGAGCCCTGAAAAGAATCGGGGACGCGGCTGAGCATGGAACTCCGAAAGCGCCTCGAAATCACTTCCGAAGTCATGATTTCGTGAGGTGGATGCCCTCTAGTCTCGTTCCAGATGACAAATGGTAGCGAAGCTTAGGAAAAGAGCGCCGGGTAGCTAGTCACAGCTCGGTGTGATTGAAATCACACTCCGCATCGAGATGTAGAGCTTGAGTGTTTTCGCGACGAAGACAGAAACGATCAAGTCGCAGAATGCGGAAACTGAAGAAGGATCTGATATTCCGGGAGTTGACCATCGATGCTAGAAACCGTATTCTCCGCAGCGAGACCACTGTTTAGGTGCCGATAAGAATGGAAAATGGCAGCCCTGAGGCGAGTTTCTTTGCCCGCTCACACATAAGCCATGATCCGGAGCACAAAAGCCCGGAGAATGACGTGTGCGTTTCGTCACATGCTACAGACTCGATTTCCTGGTGTCCTACTGCGCCTTTCAACCTCCGCGCTGTGCAGATGTTTCCGCATCAGTTTTGGGAAGAAGGGTACAGGACACCTGGTTGTGACCCTGAAAATGATCTGCCGAGTGATGTCGGCACTCCTCACAGACCAATGGCGCGCCACTCATCGCCTGACGATCACGGCTGGACTGCGGTATGAAAACCAGCGGCCCGCAGCCGAACGTTTTAATCGGCTGACTTACTTCGCTAGAATGGTTTGAACCAAATCAGCACAGGAGCTGGCTTCCCGG
>JAICJP010000451.1 GCA_025928375.1 Candidatus Sulfotelmatobacter sp. | reverse complement strand
GCAGCTGATCATTTCCGTGGCGGCATCCGTGCCCACCTCGATGATCGAGAAGAACCTCCCCGCAAATGTTCCGGTGGTGCGTGCCATGCCTAATACGCCGTGCCTGCTGGGCGCTGGCATGACCGCCATCTGCAAAGGCAAATACGCCAATGCGGATCACATTGCAACCACGACCCACATCTTCGACGTAGTCGGCCGCACCGTAGTGGTCGACGAAAAGCACATGGATGCCGTGACCGCCCTGTCCGCCAGCGGCCCCGCCTACATCTACATCATTCTGGAATCGCTCGCCGAGGCAGGCGTGAAAGTGGGTCTGCCACGGGACACCGCCACGTTGCTTGCCGCCCAGACCGCCCTCGGCGCGTCCCGCGTCGTCCTTGAGACCGGAGATCATCCCGCCCTCCTCAAAGACGCCGTCACCACTCCCGCCGGCTGCACCATCGACGCGATCATGGAACTGGAGGAAGGCAAGCTGCGCGTGACCCTCATCAAAGCCGTAGTAAAAGCCGCGCAGCGGGCCAAGGAATTAGCCTTCAGCTGATTCGAGCAAGCGCGGCGAAAACAGCTACAATCATCCGTCCGGCCTGCTCGATGGCTAGCCTGCAAAATTCGCCGCTGAAATTCCTGCTGCTTCTCGTATCCGGCGCCGCCCTCGCCAGCGCGCAATCGACCACCACATCGCTCCCCTTGCTGACTCATGCCGATCAGGTGCGACATCTCAGCAGCGATGAAGCTGCACTGGGCTATCCGGTACGCATTCGCGGAGTGATTACCGATGACATCCCTTCGCCGGATTTCTTTGTCCAGGACTCCACTGCGGGAATCTATGTCGAGGGCAGCGCCTCTCCCAAATTCGGACATCATTGGGGAGATCTGGTCGAAGTCGAAGGGGTGACCGGGCCGGGAAAATTTGCCCCGGTGATTCGCGAGCAGAAACTCCGTGTGATGGGCCGCGGGCAACTTCCCCAGGCCCAGGTCTACCCCTTTATTGAGCTGGCCGCCGGACAGCAGGACAGCCAGTGGGCCCAGGTCCGGGGCATCGTGCGTTCAGTATCGATCGACCGTACGTCCTGGCCGGAAACGGTGCTGGCCATGAGCGTGGCATCGGGCGATGGCCGCTTCAACGTGCGCGTGCCCATCACCCGCGAACAGGATTTTTCCTCCTGGATTGATTCCGAAGTTGCGGTCGAAGGTGTCTGCGGCAGCCTGTTCAACAATCAGCGGCAGTTGATTGGAGTTCTGTTTTACGTTCCCGATCTGCAGTTCATCAAAGTCGAAACCCAGGAGAAGAACGTCCCCATATCGTCGCTCATGCGCTTTTCGCCGGGCGGAAGCTCGCGCCACAGGGTGCGAGTGCAAGGCGTCGTTTCCTACCAGCAACTCGGACGAACTCTCTTCATCGAGAGCGAAGGCCAGGGGCTGCGCGTTCTTTCGCAGCAAAGCACGCCCTTGGCAATCGGCGACATCGTGGATGTGCTCGGATTCCCCGCCACCGGAGAGTCCGCGCCTGTGCTGGACAACGCCGCCTTTCATCGCGTCAGTCACGGGCCGCCCCCGCAACCCATCACGCTGGATCTGACGGCTCCGTGGGAGCAGTACGATGGAGCACTAGTCACCACCGAGGCCAAGTTGCTGCATCTGGAGCAGCAGCCGGACGGCCCCCGCCTGCTCCTGCAGCAGGGGGACAGAATTTTTGAAGGGCTGATGGAGAATGTCTCATCCGCAACTCTCTCCGGTCTGCGGCTGAACAGCCAAATTCGCCTGACCGGGATCTGTCTGGTCCGTAACGGAGGACTCTGGTCCACCCCGCTGTCGTTTCGCTTGCTGCTGCGCTCCCCACAAGACGTGGTTGTGCTGCATGCCCCCTCCTGGTGGAACCTGCGCAATGCGCTTTGGCTGCTCGGGATTGTCAGCGGAATCTTGTTTCTGGTGCTGGCCGGCATGATCTTCCTGAGCCGCAAAGTGCGCGAGCAAATGAAAGTAATCCGGGAAAAAATCGAGCACGGAGCAGTCCTCGAAGAGCGCAACCGCATCGCCCGTGAACTGCACGACACCCTCGAACAGGAACTCGCCGGCATCACCATGCAACTGGACCTGGCGGTGGATTGCTTCCGGCAGGTGCCCATGGTTGCTTTTGACGCCTTGAGCGCCGCCCGCAGTATGAGCCGTCACAGCATGGTCGAAGCTCGGCGCTCGGTTTGGGACCTGCGCTGCAGCCTCTTGGAAAACGGTGATCTTCCTTCCGCGCTCACGGAAGTTGTGCGCTCGATTCCCGCCCCTCCAGAAACCAAAGTCGAGATCAGGGTTGAGGGAACTCCCGTGCGCCTGCCCGGCCGGGTCGAGATGAACCTGCTACGCATTGGGCAGGAGGCCGCGTCGAACGGCATCAAGCACGGACAGGCGGTGAATGTTCAAATCGCCCTCCGCTATATGCCGGAAAAGGTCATACTGGAAGTGCGCGACGATGGCTGCGGATTGCGCGGGGAGCATTCCAAAGCCGGGCACTTTGGCATGCTGGACATGCGCGAACGCGCGCAGGCGCTCGGTTCTCAACTCGTAATTGAGAGCGCCCCCGCGAACGGCACTATCATTTCCGTCGAGGTCGCGATGCAACCGCAAATCACATCTGATGCCGAGCTCAAAACCCATACGCATTCTGGTCGTCGATGACCACTTCATGGTCCGCATGGGCCTCTCGGCTTCCCTCAACGTCGAGCCTGACATGGAGGTCGTGGCCGAAGCCGCCAATTGCGAAGCTGCGTTGGCCGCCTGCCGCCGGCATCATCCCAGCCTGATAATTATGGATGTGCGTCTTCCCGAGAAGAGTGGGGCCGAGACCACCGCGGCCATCCTGAAGGAATTTCCCGAGGCAAACATCCTGATGCTCTCGACCCATTCTGGCGAGGAGGAAGTTTTCCGTTCGCTGCAAGCGGGGGCGCGCGGTTATATCCTGAAAAGCGCCTTGCGCGAGGAACTTTTGCGCGCTTTGCGCGAGGTGCACGCTGGACGCCGCTACATCGATCCCGCGGTGGCTCCCTTGCTGGCGGCGCGCGTCTCGCATCGTTCCCTTACCAGCCGCGAACTGGAAGTGCTGCGCATGGTTGCCAAAGG
>JAICJP010000307.1 GCA_025928375.1 Candidatus Sulfotelmatobacter sp. | reverse complement strand
GGAGTTCCATTCCTCCCGCAAGCCAGTCCGCTCGCGGCCGCAGCCGCCATCGCGGTCTGCAGAAAGGCGCGCCGACTCAACTTGAGCCTGGATTCCACAGAGGTCCTCCCGCCTGAATGTAAGACTGCCTCGGAGCCGGGGCTGTGATGGGCATCACCAACAGGAGTGACCGGGCCGCTGTACTTCCCTCCCGCAGCCCGCTCGCGCCGCCGTAGTAAAATCAATGGCAACAGCAGCTAGTCCACATAACCAGTCACTCTGCCCAGTGTTGAACTCCGACGACCTCAAGGAACGCCAGCGCCTCGCAGAAACCTACGCCGCCATGACCGACGGCGAACTACTGAAGCTCGCCTCGAATCCTGAAGCGCTGACCGAAACGGCATGGGAAACGCTGGAAGATGAACTCGATCGCCGTCATCTGGAACTTCCACCCGAGCCCGCGGAGACCCCTGCTCACGTCGATTTCCGCAGGCTGATCACCATCCGCCAGTTCCGGGACCTTCCCGAAGCCCTCTTAGCCAAGGGCAGCCTCGAGTCCATGGGGATTCAATGCTTCTTGCGCGACGACAACCTGGTGCGCCTCGACTGGTTCATCTCCAACTTCGTCGGTGGAGTGAAACTCTGCGTCAATCCCGAGGACGCCGAAAACGCCACCCGTTTGCTGGACGAGCCCATCCTCGAAGGCATGTACGTACACGGGGTCGGACTCTACGAGCAGCCTCGCTGCCCCAAGTGCCAATCCCTCGATATAAATTTTCAGGAACTCGATCGTCCCGTGGCCTACCTGAGCGCCTTTCTGCGGGTCCCGATGCCGATTCAGCGCAAGGGATGGCGCTGCCATTCCTGCAACGCCGAGTGGGAAGATGAAGGAATGCAGGTATAAGAGCAGTTTGTGTTTGTGTAGGGGCGGACGCCTCGTCCGCCCCGAGCGAAGCGAGTGCAGGCGCCTAGAGATTGCAACGTACGTTGTGGCCGCCAACTCCCATGGCGCGCTCTGCGCGCCACCCCGGACGAGGCGTCCGGGGCTACATCTTCGGTGGAACTAGTTTTTCGAATCCTTTTCCAATTACTTCCAGCGTATCTTCCGCGAGCCTGAGAGCGGGGAGTTCCTCGCGTTTGAACCACCGCACCTCGGCGGCATCGCTGGCTGCGAGCAGTTCCCCGGCCACCGGACAGCACAAAAAATCGATCAGCACATAGTGGTACTGCACCCGCTGCTCGGGATCGCGCAGGATTCGATCGTAAACGCCCAGCAGTTCCCCCGGCTCGACCACCAATCCCGTTTCTTCGCGCGCCTCTCGCACAGCGGCTTCCCGCACCATCTCCCCAACTTCCAGGACGCCTCCGGGAATCGACCATTGCCCCTGAATCGGCGGTTGCGCCCGCTTCACCAGCAGCACCCGATCCCCTTCAATGATGATCGCGCCCACGCCCACAAGCGGGAGTTCGGGAAATTCACGCCGGATAACCATGTCGAAGCAGGATTATAGCGGTGAGCAATGCGCAATGCGCAGTGAGCCATGAGCCACGGGCAGGCCGGTACGTTTGTTCACCGCTCATCGCTAATGCTCACAGCTCCTACCGTGGAGTATGTACATCCTCTCCCCGCTCCGCTTGCTAGAATATCGCTGTTGGACCATGGCCCTCGAAGAATACAAGCGCAAGCGGCGGTTCGAACAAACGCCGGAGCCTCCGCCGAAAGTCGAAAAGAAAAAGGGCAATCGCTTCGTTGTGCAGAAGCACGAAGCCACACGCCTGCATTATGACTTCCGTCTCGAGATGGAAGGCGTGCTCAAGTCCTGGGCTGTTCCCAAGGGGCCGTCGCTCGATCCTGCTGACAAACGCCTCGCCATGCAGGTGGAAGATCATCCCGTGTCTTATTTCGATTTCGAAGGAAACATTCCCGAGGGAAATTACGGTGCGGGCAGCGTGATGGTTTGGGATGTAGGCACGTGGCAACCTCTTTCCCCGGTGCCCGTGGATGGAAAATACGTTCCCGGCACCGAGGCGGAAGCAGCGTCCATGCTAGCCAAGGGTGACCTGAAATTCCGCTTGAACGGCAAGCGTCTGCAGGGCGACTTCGCGCTGATCAAGATGAAAGGCCGCCGGCCGGGCAGCAAAGGCAACGAGTGGTTGATGATCAAGAAGCACGATGACCATGTCGTCGAGGGATATGATGCCGGAGATATCGACGAATCGGTCCTGAGCAAGCGCAGCATGGATGATATTGCAGGCGACGCCCGTTCCCGGGAATGGAAAAGCGACCGCCCCGCCGCTCGCGGCAAGTTGAAAGCCGCCTGGCTCGCCGACGCCATCGCCCGGGTTGAAAAAAAAAAGGCAACACAGATGACGCGGAGCACACAGAAGAAAAAAACCAGCAGAAGGAAAAAAGCGTAAGAGCACTCCGCTCTCCAAGAAAATCAGCCCAGTCAGCCAAGCCAAAAATTCCTGACGCGACCTCAGAAGTGCCAGCGGATCTCTCCTCGAAATCCTCTGTGCCCCCTATGGTGAAGCCCACCAAAAGGCCTATGCCAGCCACAATCTATCCCATGCTGGCCGAATCCATCACCGAGCCCTTCGACAACCCGGACTGGCTCTTCGAAATCAAATGGGACGGCTATCGCGCTGTAGCCTTTCTGGAAAACCGCAAGGTACGCCTGGTCTCCCGCAATCAGAACGAATTAACCGCACGCTACCCTGAACTGAAAGACATGGCTGGCTTCGTAAAGGCAAAAAACGCGATCCTCGACGGCGAAGTCGTCGCCATCGACGAGCATGGCAAACCATCCTTTAGTCTTATGCAGCAGCGTACAGGGTTCCGCCCCGGCGGAAAACGCGGCCCCACCAATGCCGATGTCCCCGTGCTCTATTACGCTTTCGATCTCATCTACGCCGATGGCGAAGACTGGCGCAAGGTGCCACTCGAAGATCGCAAGCGCAAGTTGCTATCGCTGATCACGCCCGGCGATTCGCTGCGCTTCTCCGATCATTACGAAGAACACGGCAAAGCCCTGTTCGACATGGTGAAGCAGAAGGGCCTCGAAGGGATCGTCGCCAAGCGCCGCGCCAGTTGCTACGAAGAGCGCCGCAGCCGCGAATGGCTGAAAATTAAAATCCGGCACACTATCGAATGCGTTGTCGGAGGCTTTACCGAACCCGAAGGCAGCCGCGCCCACTTCGGCTCCCTGGTCCTCGGACTCTACGACAAGCAGGGCCGCCTGATTCACGTAGGCCAGGCCGGAAGCGGCTTCAATCACAAGTCCCTGGCAGAAATGTGGAAGACACTGAAGAAGCTCGAGACCAAGCAGAATCCATTCTTCGGCGAGGTGGAAGCCCTGCGCCGCGTAACCGGCTGGGTGAAACCAGAACTAGTCGCGGAAATTGAATACGCCGAATGGACCCACGGCACGGGCCCAGGCGGCGCTCCAAAGCTGCGGGCCCCCGTGTTCCTAGGGCTGCGAGATGACAAGTCCCCAAAAGACTGCAAATTAACTCAAATCACAGAACCGCCCACGCAACAATACCCACGTGGGGACAGCCTCTGAGGCTGTCCGGGTTTTGTAACCCCTATTTGATATCTTTCATCGCCAGCAACGTTCCATAATCCTGCCCGCTCGCATCTACCGCCCGCGCCACAATGCCGGCGAATCCGTCGCGCAATTCCGGCCATTTCTGCAGCGCGGCTTTCATGACGTTGACGTTATCCTGATACGCCTGATTGGTATTGGCGACGCTCGCCGTCTGGTACCGCACGATGAGGTCAAGGTCTTTGCCCACCACCTGCGGAAACACCGAGAGCATTTTGTAAGTGACCGTTCCTGCCGGAAGGTCAGTCGTCTTGCCGCCACCTGGAATATCGGTAGGCTGCAGGTTCTGCGATTCGTCGAAGAGCTTGTCGGTCGCCAGCGTGCTCATAAAGGGCAGCGGCGAAATCAGGCTGCGCGCTTCCTCGTAATAAAACCACGCATTGTGCAGTTGCCCTTTGGTCTTGTACTCCCGCGCCCGCGCCAGGAACCACTCGCTGTCGTGTCCTGCCACCTGCGCCGGTTTGATGTACAGGCCGCCCAGCTTCCAATCCGTCCCGACCTGCTGCAGCACTTCCGAGAACATGGTTCGCCCCGCCGACGAAGTCGCGTCCAGCAGTACGACCGCATATTTTGCCGGCGGCAGACTATTCAGGTAAAAAGCCGCGCTGTTCGCAGTCTGACCGGTCTTGCCGAACACTCCACAATAGAACTCGGCGTTGGGAATCGGCGCCGGTCCGGTAGCGTCCAGCAGAAAGTAGGACTTGATCGTCGCCTGCGCCCCGTTAAGATTCGCCTGATTCTCTTTGATCGTGCCCTCGATGCCGGTAAAGTCAGACGCCAGACTCGCGATCGCATTCTGCCGCAGCGACGCCGCATCCCCCTTGCTTGCCATGTCGAAATACCGCTGCGCCGTGGTCTGGATGGCCGTCTTATTCGCCGCGTCGATGTCGCTCGCGGTCTGACAACTTTGCCCGTGCGCGTTCCACGACAGCAATAACATCAGGCAAACGGCAGTCCAGCACGCCAAAACCTGAGAGCCGCGAGCGGTCAGTTTCATAGGTCGTCCCACCTTTGCTTTCTGAAGCATGGAAGCCTGGCTCAGTGTACCCCCCGCCTGGCCCTGTGTTCGATTAGATTTCAACTGCCCGGAAATGGTTGACTGTAATCGACTTGCTGCTCTTTCCCGGAAGCTGGCTCCATCAGAAAATCCTGCAAGAAACACTGCGAGGCACGTTCTGAATCCAGGGAGATGGTCTGCGGGCAGCGCGCTGCCTGCGGTGCTAAAATTGGGTCAAAGGTGGCCTGCCGTATCCCCCAAAAGCCATGCAGCCGAGAGGAGCAGTTATGAGCACGGGATCTAAATTCAGGAAGATTGGCTTCGCTGTCGCACTAAGCTTGGCCATCCTGTGCCCAGCAGTTTTCACTTCGGCGCAAGCTGCCGGCAGCGCTCAGCGCAGAGCGATCAAGGCGAAAGCGAAAAAGGCCGAGCTTCCTCCGCTGCCCTCCGGTCCGACCGGCCCCGTGCAGCCGATGCCGCTGGATGCAATCGCCTCCGTGCCCCCTCAGGTGACTTACGAAAACAATCAGCTGACGATTGTCGCCTCGAATTCCACGCTGGCCGACGTTCTCCGCGCCGTGCGCAAGACTACCGGAGCTGATATCGACGTTCCGGCTGCTCCCGAGCGGGTTGTAACCCACCTTGGGCCGGGGCCCGCCCGCGATGTGCTGGCCGACTTACTCAACGGATCGCGTTTCAACTATGTCCTGCTCGGCGCTGCGGGCAACGACACTGCCCTGACCCGGGTTGTGCTGGTGGCAAAAACTGAAGGCGCAACATCTCCCAATCAACCTGCACCGCTGGCGCCTCAGCCGGCGATGGGCATGGCTCAGGCAGGCCCGGGTGTGCAGCCTCCGCCGGGCGCCGTGCCGCCCGATGTCAATGACCCGGCCATGGCGGACGATAATAACGATAACAACAACGTAGTGGATGACAACAATGGTGTCGACCAGCAACCCCCGTCCGAAGCCGCCGAGCAGCCCAAT
>JAICJP010000226.1 GCA_025928375.1 Candidatus Sulfotelmatobacter sp. | reverse complement strand
CTCGCCACAGGCCTGCAAACGGGTGTCGCCGAGCCCGAGGAAGACGAGATGATTCGCAAGCGTATGTTTCCTCTCCCGGCAGCAGTGAATATGATTCTCACGGGCAAAATTCACGACGCGAAAACCATCTCTTCGGTACTGTGGCTCGATCGCGCGTGGCAGAGAAGCGGCAGCCAGGCCCTGCTCAACAAGACTAACGCTCGTTAGTTGCTGTTGGCTCGCCATTCGGTTGTCCGCTAACTTGCGCCAATTTCTTTCGCCTCCGCCTTTCTTGACAGCTTAACCCTTCTTTTACAAATGGCATCTATCGGTGCTAGCACGTCCTTAAACCCCCCGGAAAGGCGTGCGAAAGAAGGGGGTACGAGGTGGAACGATTGAAGGGCACAGTGAAGTGGTTCAACAACGCAAAAGGGTATGGCTTCATCGGCCGTAACGATGGACCAGATGTCTTCGTGCACTACAGCGCGATCAGCTCCGAGGGCTACAAGAGCCTGCAGGAAGGCGATCAAGTCGAATTCGAGATCACTGAAGGCCAGAAGGGACCACAGGCAGCCAACGTCACCAAAGTCGCTTAGCTGGAAATTGATTCCGCCGTTCCGTCTCAGGTAGTGTGCTGCTGGAGACATCCGCCATGTCTCTGCCACTCTAGCCCTGCTCGCCGTTCTTGTTTATCTTTAGCATGTGGATAACAAGGCAATCGCCAACATCCTCTACGAGACCGCCGACCTGCTCGAAATTGATGGGCAGGATTCTTTCCGCATTCGCTCCTACCGCAATGCCGCGCAGGCGATCGAAAGCCACGCGCATCAACTGAAGGACATCATCAGCGATCCCAAGCAGGTGCTCGCCATCCCCGGCATCGGCAAGGGGATGCTGACCAACCTGCAGGAACTGTTCAACACCGGCAAGCTCGGGGTCCAAGCCGGATTGCTCGAGAAGTATCACCCCTCGATGCTACAGCTGCTGAAAATCCAGGGGCTCGGCCCCAAGACGATCGCGCTAATCTGGAGCGCCTACCAGGTCTGCGATGTGGATGGGCTTGAGAAACTGGCGCGCGAGGGGAAAATCCGGGAACTGCCCCGGATGGGGGAAAAGCACGAAGCCAAGCTGCTCAAGGCCATCGAAGATTATCGCCGCATCGGCGGACGCTTCCTCATCGACGCGGCCGAGATCGAGTGCGAAAAGATCACTGCCTACGTCGAGAAGTTTCCCGGGATTGAGAAAATCACGCCCGCCGGATCGCTGCGCCGCGGCCGTGAAACCGTGGGCGACCTTGACATCCTGGTCACCGGAGAAGCGTGTACCACCGAAGAAGGCCGCCAGAAAGCCATCGCCTACGTGGCGCAGTACCCGCCTTTGATGGACGTCATCGCCAGCGGTGACAACAAGATCAGCTTCCACGTGCGCAACGGCATGCAGGTGGACGTGCGCTTGCTCCCTCCGGAATCGTTCGGCGCAGCCATGCAGTACTTCACCGGATCGAAGGCGCACAACGTGGCGCTGCGGCAGCGCGCCTTGAAAATGGGGTACACCCTCAACGAATACAGCCTCGCCACGCTGGAGGACGAGAAGCCGGTCGCCGGAAAAACGGAAGAAGAAATTTACGACAAGCTCAAACTCGACTACATCGCGCCGGAGATGCGCGAGAACCTGGGCGAGATCGATCTGGCGCAGAACCATGCGCTGCCGAGCCTGATCACGCAGGCAGACCTGCAAGGCGATGTGCACATGCACACGGTCGAGACCGATGGCCGAAATACCATCCAAGAAATGGCCGAGGCCGCGAAGGCGCGCGGCTACAAATACATGGCGATCACCGATCACTCCAAGAATCTGGCCTTTGCCAATGGTCTCGACGACAAGCGCGCGCTGGAGCACATACGGCGCATCCGCGAAGCGGCAAAGACAATCGACGGCATCACGATCTTTACCGGGGTGGAAGTCGACATTCTCGCCGAAGGCGATCTGGATCTATCAGACGATGTCCTGGCTCAAATGGATATCGTGATCGCCAGCGTGCACTCGGTCTTCAACATGGAAGCTCCCAAGATGACCGAGCGGCTCATTAAGGCAATCGAGAACCCGAATGTCTCGCTGATCGGGCATCCCACGGGCCGCATTCAACTGCGCCGCGACTCGTATCCCTTTGACATGCACGCCGTGTTGACCGCCGCCGCGAAACACAAAGTGGCGATGGAATTGAACGCCTATCCTGACCGCCTCGACCTGAACGACAACAACCTTCGGCAGGCCAAGCAACACGGCGTAAAGATCGTGATCAACACCGACTCGCACCACACCTCGCACATGGAAAAAATCCGCTACGGAGTTCTGCAAGCGCGGCGTGCCTGGCTAACGAAGGAAGACGTCCTAAACACGCTCCCCCCAGACAAGTTCGCGCAAGCCATGAAGCACGCTTGGTGAGATTCTAGGTAGCGACAGCCGCCATCGGCTTTCCAGTCGAGCGAAGCTCGACCGTTTTTTGCGCCACGCCAGATTCGCCGTGAGCGGTCCCGAGACATGGGAATTCGAAACCCGAATCCGCCGAGTAGTAACCCAATCCCTACTTAGTCAGCACAATCGGCACCGTGTAGTTATAAGGCCAAATCACCGCACTCACCGATTTCCTCTGCTGGAACGCATCGAGCGGCACCGGGAACACCACGATAATTGTGCGACTCACACTCTGCCCCACTTCCAGCCGCACCTCGGGCGCGAGCGGCAATTGCGCCCCTTCCTTCAGCGCGGGGAATGCCTGGAAATACCGCTCGAAGTCCACCGACGACACCGCATCCGCGGTCGACTCGCCGCTCGAGGTCGTCACCTTCCCCTGCAGCTCGCGCACATACAGAGCCTTGTCACTGCCGTTGTGCAGCGTGAAGGTCAGGGCCACCATGGTGGATTTTTGGTCCGGGATTTCGACTGCGACCACGTTATCCAGCGATCCCGAACCCTGCGGCTTGGCGCGCTTGAGAAACGACGCGATCAGAACCACAACCACCACCGCCCCGATCGCAATCAGCACGATCTTCGTAGGCGGCAGATTCTTCTTTGCAGTCCCGTACTCTTCACCGATGTTGATAGTAGGACCAGCAGGAGTGGCGGGAGAGGCAGGCGCAGGGTCAGGAGGAGTTGCACCAGGCGGAGCGGGTATCTGATCGGAAAGCGGAGTCGCAGAAGGCGGATTGGGGGGTTCGTCGGGCATAGGTCTGTGCCTTACCAGCGAAGATTCTACCCCCGCGAGTACAACTCCGGCGAATCCCGCTGTGTTCGCGCTTATGTAGGGGACAACCGCCACCGGCTGTCCAGCGGTGCGAAGCTCGCCGGTTTGCGCCCTCCACCAAACACCTTGGGATGCCCCATGTCTCGCTGCATTTTGCGAGACATGGGAATTGGGAATCCCGACTCCAGTCACCCAAACACAGCGAGGCCGCCATCCGTTTTCCACAACAAAAATCGTCGCGATGTGACGCATAACCTTTACCCAGGCAATAGGAAGCGCAAACTGGGATCGTGAGCACGATTGTTCAACCCGCAGCAGCAAAGAACAGAGGAACTCACCGTAAGTCCTTATTCCCGAATACTTTGCCTCTAACCCGTGTAAATAGAATACTTTGCGGGCACAAGTTGGGATACCCCTCTAGCAACTCTCATCGATTGAATACTTTGCGCAAAAGGGTCCAAACTTTTTTTCACTCGGTACCAGCCAAGGAGCAACATGTCCACACCAAAAAGTTCGACCACCGATCTGAACGGCTTCGCCTGGACCTACGCCCAGCAAAGCGGACAGCTTGAGCAGGACGGCCGGCCCGTCGCGACCGGATACTCCGGCGCGAAAGAAGGAAAGAACAACCCAGCCTTGCAGAACGTTCCCAATGTTGGCCCGATCCCGTGCGGACGATGGACCATCACGGGCCCTCCCCTCGACACCCATGATCACGGTCCTTATGTTCTGCACCTCCAACCTGAGGCAGAAACGCAGACCCATGCCCGGACGGGATTTCTGATCCATGGAGATTCCAAGGCAAATCCGGGAACCGCTTCTCACGGCTGCATCATCCTGCCCCGCGCCATCCGCGAACAGGTCTGGGAAAGCGGCGACAGGGATCTGGAAGTTGTCCCCACAATTCCGGCGAAGAATGCGAAATCCAGTGACTTTTGACGAAGTAGCGGCCCGCGGTTTGTGTTCCCCTCGATGGTGGAGACGTAGCTCCGCTACGTCTCCTTCCGACGCCATCCCAGACGTCGAACTGCGTCGTCCCCACATCTTTAACGTTTATCCCGGCGTCTCGAAGCCTCGCGATCCCCTGCTTGCGTGAATCGCGCAAATGCGCTTTTATTATTCGCATGAAAACTTCGCACCTCTATCTGGGTTTCGCTCTGCTCCTTTTATTCATGACGTTTGTAGCGTCGCTCGCCTCGGCAGCTCCCGCGAACGGCAAATATCTTTTCTACGTCGGCACCTACACGCAGGAAGGCAGTAAGAGCAAGGGTATTTACGCCTATCGCTTCGACGCCGCAACCGGACAGAGCACGTCGCTGGGGCTCGCGGCGGAAACGACGAATCCCTCGTTCCTCGCGCTGCATCCGAGTGGGCGCTTCCTGTATGCCGTGAACGAAGTTGGAAATTACAAAGGCCCGAACAGTGGCGGCGTGAGCGCGTTCTCTGTCGATGGTGAGACCGGCAAACTGACCTTCCTCAACGAAGTCCCGTCCCGCGGCGCCGACCCCTGTTACATCATCGTGGACAAGGCAGGAAAGAACGTGCTGGTGGCGAACTACACGGGTGGCAGCGTGGCAGTGTTTCCGATCGCGGAGGATGGCCGGATCGGCGAAGCAACCACATTCGTGCAACACCATGGACATGGCGCAGACCCCAAGCGCCAGGAAGGCCCGCACGCCCACTCCATCGATCTGTCGCCCGATAACCGCTTTGCCTTTGTCGATGATCTCGGGCTCGACGAGTTGCTGGTGTACAAATTTGACAGCAGCAAAGGATCGCTCACCCCGAACATTCCGCCCTTCGTGAAGCTCGATCCGGGTTCCGGCCCGCGCCATTTCGCGCTGCATCCTTCCGGCAAGTTCGGCTACGTGGTGGCGGAGATGGCGTCGGCAGTGACCGCGTTGTCAGTCGATCTGAACAGGGGCAGAGTGCGCCGGCTGCAGACCATTTCAACTCTGCCGAAAGACTTCAAAGGCGAGAACGATGACGCCGAAGTACACGTTCATCCCTCCGGCAAATTTGTCTACACCTCCAACCGCGGGCATGACAGCATCGCGGTGTTCGCCGTCGATCCCAACAAAGGCACGCTGACCCATGTCGACGACGTTCCCACGCAGGGCAAGATCCCGCGCAGCTTCGAAATCGATCCCACGGGACAGTTCCTGCTGGCGGAAAATTCGAAATCTGACAACATCGTCATCTTCCGCATCGATCAGAACACCGGGCGTCTGACTGCCACGGGACAAGTTCTGGAAGTGGGCTCGCCGGTTTGCATTAAGTTTGTGAACGAGGCTTCGCAGTGAGCGCGAGACTCGATTTGGATCGCCGCGAATTCATGAAGCTCACTGCAGCCGCGGGAGCCTCGTTAGCCATGCCAATGTCTGCAACCACGGTTGGAACGTCAAAAACCGTCGGCATTCAGGTCGGGGCAGTCTCCTTTGTCGATGAAGGCACGGAGAAAGTGCTGGATACACTGCAGCAACGCGGAGGGGTGAATACGCTATTCCTTGCGGTATTCACCTATGGACGCGGCATCGCGGGAAGGCAGATTCCCGGACAGCCTCTGCCAGATCACGGCAAGCAGGAGTACGACCTCAATTTCCACGGCGGAAATTTCGCCACGCCCCATCCGCAATATTACAAAAACACCGTGCTGAAGAACCTGCGCGCGCCCGATCATGGCAACCTCGATATCTTGGCCGAGGTGCTGCCCGCTGCGAAAAAGCGCGGCATGAGAGTCATTTGCTGGCTGGAGGACGTATTTCGCACCGACTTGCCAGGGATCGAAAAAGTTCAGGAGCGGGATCTATACGGACGCAATGCCGAAACGCTGTGCGTGAATAATCCCGACTATCGGAATTTCCTGACCGGCCTGGTCGAGGACTACGCCCGCTCCTATGAGATCGACGGGATCATGTGGGGCTCCGAACGGCAGGGCGCGCTTTGCGACAGCATAGGAGCGACCCATGACGTGCCCCCGGTTGATCCGGGAAGAGTGACTTGCTTCTGCGAGTTTTGCCAGAAGAAAGCGAAAGAACGCGGCGTGAATGTGGATCGCGCCCGGGAGGGTTTTCTCGAACTGGAAAAATACGTTCGTTCGGCGCGCAGTGGAAAGCGTCCGGTGGACGGCTACTACGTCCAGTTCTGGCGGCTTCTGTTGCGCTATCCGGAACTGGCAGCCTGGGAAATGCTCTGGACCGACAGCCTGCGCGAGACCTATGCCGCGATCTACCAAACCGTAAAGTCGGCAAAGCCAACGGTCCCGGTGGGTTGGCACATCTGGCACAACAATTCCTTCAACCCGATCTACCGCGCCGAGCAGGACCTGCAGGAACTCTCGAAATATTCGGACTTCATCAAAGTCGTCATGTACAACAACTGCGGCGGGGAGCGCCTGGCACTCTACGCCGACAACATCGGCACGACTCTTTATGGGGATCTCTCGAAGCAGGGCCTGCTGGACTTCAACAATGCGGTGATGGGATTGCGAGAAGGCACGTATCAGGAGATCCCCCACACAGGGCTTTCGCCGGACTACGTTTATCGCGAGACGCGGCGCGCCCTGGAGGGAGTTGCCGGCACGAAAACCCTGATCTGGCCCGGCATCGATATCGATATCCCGACCGAGCCGAACAACAGCAAATGCACCCCGCAAAGCGTAAAAGCCGCCGTGCAGGCCGCATTCAAGGCGGGCGCGCCAGGCGTGATTCTCTCGCGAAAATATTCCGAGATGAGGCTGGCAGACCTGAGCGGGGCCGGAGATGCGATACGAGAACTGTGAATGGATCTGGTGGGCAGTGCAGGACTCGAACCTGCGACCTCCTGCTTGTAAGGCAGGCGCTCTAACCAGCTGAGCTAACCGCCCGTCG
>JAICJP010000071.1 GCA_025928375.1 Candidatus Sulfotelmatobacter sp. | reverse complement strand
CGGGCACAAGATCAAGCTGCAGGAACAGCCGTTCCAGGTGCTTTCACAACTTCTCGAAAAACCCGGCGAGGTCATCACCCGGGAAGAATTGCGGAACCGCCTCTGGCCGGCCGACACCTTCGTCGATTTTGACCACAGCCTTAACGCCGCCATTCGCCGCCTGCGCGATGCCTTGGGTGACTCCGCGGACAATCCGACTTTCGTAGAAACTGTCGCTCGGCGCGGTTATCGATTTCTTGCTCCGGTCAGCCCGGGTGCTGTGAACGGCAACGGTATTCAAGCCGCAATCGCTGCTCCCGCAGCATTGCCCGTGTCCCGCCGTTCGCGGCGCTCGTGGATTCTCGCTTCCCTCCCCATTGTTATCCTGGTCAGCCTGAGTATCGTTAGCGCCCTCTTCTTCTTCATGCCTCACTCTGCCGCGCCGCCCAGAATTTCCCGCCTCACGGCCAATCCTGTGGACGACCCGGTGCGCGCCGCTGCCATCTCCCGAGACGGCCGTTATCTCGCCTTCTCCGATGAAACCGGTTTCTTCCTGCGCCAGATTGAGACCGGGGAAACGCATTCTGTATCTTTGCCTGAAGGCCTCGCCGCAACGTCCATTTCCTGGTTTCCGGACAGCGTTCATATGATTGTCGCCTTGAGCGGAGACCATAGCGATTGCAGTCTCTGGCACATATCCACGTTGGGCGGCCAGCCGCGCAAACTGGTGGACGACGGCCGCTTCCCCGAAGTCTCCCCCGATGGACAGCGATTGGCTTATGTCGCCGGAAAAGCTTTGCGCCAGCGCATCTGGCTGGCCGCCGCTGACGGAACGGACGCTCGCCAATTAGTCGGAGATGATGGCGACATGTTCGGCGGCGTGGCTTGGTCTCCCAACGGGCAACAACTCGCCTATACCACCGCGAAGTTCGCTTATGGACGAGGCGTCAGAGCCGTTGTCGATGTAATGGATGTCCACGACCGCACCTCGCCGGGTTTAACCGTTCGACCAAGCACTGTGCTTTCCTTGGTTGGTTTGGAAGGACCGATCGCCTGGGCGCCGGATGGCCGCCTGATCTACTCAGTCGCCGAGGGGCGTCCGCGCCAGATGGACTCCAACCTCTTCTGCAGCCGGATTGACCGCCAGAATCGCGTCGAAGGGCCGCCGGTCCGACTGACCAATGACCAGGGCTCGGTTGTCTCCGTCAGTGTTTCCGGAGACAGCAAGAGGATCATTTATACGAAGGGCATTCCCGAACCCGATGTTTATATAGGAACGCTTGATGACTCTGGAGCGCTAAGCGAACCTCAACGTCTCACTCTCGACGATCGCGAAGATCTGCCCTTCGACTGGACTCCCGACGGCAAGCAAGTCATCTTCATCTCCGACCGAACTGGGACTTTCAGTATCTACAAGCAGGCCCTCGGGCAAGTCGTTCCCGATATGCTCGTGGGCGGATCTCAGTCTTTCTCCGAGCCCAGGTTGAGTCCCGATGGAACCCAGCTTTTATATGTTGTTTATCCCAATGGCGAAGACCCCAATTATGAAGTTCCACTGATGAGGGTTCCTCTCGCTGGTGGCCCCCCGCATGAAGTTGCCAGGGCAAACTGGATCAACAATCATCAATGCGCCCGTGCTCCCGCGGCCGTGTGCGTCTACAGCGTCGCAGGTGACAAGCAAGTCACGTTCTACACCTTCGACCCATTCAAAGGAACCGGCGTAAAGGTGTTTGAACTGAAGGACGAACTCTCGCAACTGTATAACTGGGCTCTTTCCCCGGATGGCTCAATGTTGGCGCTGGCGCGGGGAAAATTCGGCGAGGAAGAGCGTGGGCAAATTCGGATATTTTTTCTGAATGGCGCTCCCGAAAAACAGATCAACCTGAACGGATCCGTCAATCTGGCATCGGTTGATTGGGCCGCCGACAGCAAGAGCTTGTGGGCCCCTACCACCGACGAGAAAGAAAATGAGTTGCTGCGAATTGACCTGCATGGCAACGCCCGCTCCGTCTGGCATCCCAAGAAGGTCAAGGTCGCTTGGGCCATTCCCTCGCGCGACGGGAAGAAACTGGCCCTTCACGTTAACAGCACCAGCGCCAATATCTGGATGCTAGAGCGGCAATAATTGCTACGCAATTACCGAACGCAACTTTCGACGGGCCACACCCGCCAGGCCGACGAGACCTGTTCCCAGTAGAGCCAAACTGCCGGGCTCCGGAACAACAGTGGCGGTTATGTTGGTGTCACCTCGCAGACCTCTCAGGCAGACCTGCTCGTCATCGAAAGATACTCTGAAGATCTGGTTGGTCCCGCCGGTGTAGCGGATGCCCTCGAATACGGTCGAAAACGTGCCGGCCAGGTCATAAAGACCTGTCCCGACCTTATCCCAGGTGCCTGAAAATGACGTGGTAAAAAGCACTGCACTTCCGTTGTCTAGCTCAAATGTTCCGCCAGTAAAGGTGCCTCCATTTTTCAGGCTGCCTGTCAAAGAGCCGAGATTCAAGCTGAGCGTGGCGAACGGCCCCGGTTCAATCACCGTGCCATCAAAGGCCAGATCGCTGGCGACTGACGTAATTCCGGAGTTCAAGCTTCCAGATAGAACACCCTGGTTGGTAAACGAGATCGAGACCGAGTCTGCGAAGACGGGTACTGCAAAAAGGGCTATGAGCGCGGCGCACAGTAACAGACGTGACTTCATCTTTACCAACTCCTGCGTGAGATTGTTTTCTGAGTTAAAGCACTGAGGCGTGCGCGGTAAGATCGTCCGACTAACGCCCGGGGGGACTGCATTCTGGTAAGCACGTGCAGAACCAAAGCCGAACAGGTCGTGCTTTATTGTCCCAGAGCCATTTATGCCCCGGTGACGGTTCTACACATCGGGTGTTGCTGCAGAAGTTTGCACTTCAGTGATTCGCAGACCCGGATTTTTTCTCTGAGTCTTCGGCTCCATACTATCTGGCAAAAAAACCGGGAGGCTCTCGCCCCCCGGTCCCAAATTTGCCGTCCTTAGAAAGCCCAGCGCAACGAAAACTGCACCAACCGCGGGTTCCCGTTCGTCCCTACAATCTTGCCGAAGGGGCTGCTGGTCGGATTCGCCAGGTACTGCTCAATGTCCGTTACTGTCGGATTCGCAAAATTCGTATGGTTCCACAGGTTGAAGAAGTCAGCCGCAAACCGTATATCCTGCCGCTCCCCGATTCGGAAGTGCTTCAGGAACGACACATCCCAGTTCTGCTGGAATGGCCCGTGATAGATGTTGCGCCCCAGATCGCCGAATCCCGTGGTGCAGAAATTGCCGGTCGAATCTGCTGCGCAAGCCGCCGGATCCACCAGCGGTGCCGGCACGAAATTCGTCGGAACCAAGTACCCGTTGGCCACCCGGTCTCGCAGGTTCCCGCCAGATAGACCGCTCGAGATCCTTGCTCCCGGTGCCAGACTTGCCCCCAACAGAGGCGTGCTTCCTTGTCCAAGGAACGCCGTACCCGCGCTCGAGTCGTAAATCGAGAACGGCAACCCATTCTGGAAGATTGTCACGCCGCTAATCTGCCATCCCCCAAGCGCCGTCTTCCTGAACCCGGTGGCGTGCTGGAAGAACGGCAGTTCGTAGGCGTAGCTGACCGACAAGCGATGCGGCCGATTAAAGTCCGAGATCCCCCGCGAAGCATTGATGTTGCTCTGGTCGTTATACGCCGTATTGAACGCGGTGTTTCCGGTCGAAGTAGCATCGATATTTTTCGAGAACGTGTAGGCCGCCTGGAAGTAGCTCTGGTTCCAGCGCCGCGTCAGGCTCGCCTGCAACGCGTGGTAGATCGAGTACGCATCGTTGGCGAACAGTTGGTATCCGCTATAGCCATTCAATCCGGGCGCCGGCGTTCTGGCGATCGCATTGGCGAACGTGTCGGTCGTAATCGTTTGCGTATTGCCTGCGCTGTCGGTAACCGTGAAGGGATGCTTCATCGCGTCCACCGACTGGATTGCATCACGAGTCTCGCGCAGGTGAATACCTCGTGTGCCCACATAACCCACATCCACTACCCAGCTTTTTCCGATCTCCCGCTGGATGGTGAAGTTCCACTGTTGCGTATTGGGCACCACGAAGTGCCGCGGAACTTCCAGCACAAACAGGTTCTGCGTCGAATTCACCCCCGGCCCGGTGCACCCGCCATACGTAGCCGCGCCATTGGGGTCCGGAAAGCTGGTCAGTTGCGCCAGGCACGGCAGCCATGCCCCTGAAAGCTGTCCCGCCGGAGGCACCGCATTCGCATTCACTGCCGGCGTGTCGTTGAAGAAGTTGGTGAGATTATATCCGGCGGTCGTTGGGAAGAACACAATCGGAATAAACGGAGATTGGAAGCTCAGCTGGTCCACCGCTCCCACGTCCTCGCGCACGTAATAGATGCCGTACCCGCCACGTACTGTCGTCGTGTGCCGGCCCAGCACGTCCCACGCGAAACCCACCCTCGGGCCCCATCCGGTGGAAACATTGTTCTTAAAGGTTGATCCACTCGCGTTCCCGGTCAGCCCCGATAATCCCAGCTTGTCCACGCACTTGGGATAAACGAACGGATACGTGCCCGAGTTCGTCAGGTCCGACTCGATGTTGCCGATGTGGCATTTCCCGTCAGTCCATGCCCCCAGAAACTCCGTCCGCAAGCCCAGGTTGATGGTGAGATTCGACGTCGCCTTCCAGTCATCCTGCAAAAACACCGCGGAGTTACTCTGCCGGTAAGCATGGTTGTAAACGCCGCCACCGCCAAAGCTGAACTCGGGCACTCCCTGCACAAAATTCCCAAAGTCCGAAATGGTGTTATTGGAAGCGTCCGTGGTGTTGGTGAAGAAAAGCTGCCCGTTGAACACCTGCGGAAATAGCTTATTCAGCCGCACCCGCGTGTATTGTCCGCCCACGGTAAAATTGTGCTTGCCCGAAACCCAACTCAGGTTGTCCACCAGGTTGTAGTTATTCTGTGTCTGCGCCTGGTTGGCCTGCGGCGTCGGGCCAAACTGGAATCCCGAAGTCAGCAATGTGAACTTGTAAATGCTGTTCGTCAGATTGTTGGTAGGCCGATCGATTCCCGCGTCCGCCGCGGTAACGGGATTGATGTTATTCGCCGTGTTGTTGATGTGCACCAGCCCGAACCGGATATCGTTCACCAGGTGCGGATTGAATACGTGCGTTTCCGACACGATGAAAACTCTGTCGTGAATCGGAAGTTGATACGGGAAGTTCAAGTCCGTCCCGCTGGCCGGCGCCCCCAGGGACGCCTGCAATCCTCCCGCACCAAACGGAATATCCTGCTCTGAATTTGAGAAGAAGAACCGGGCCGCCACCGAGTCCCGCGAATTCCGGAACTCATGATCCCAGTTCGCCGTCAACTGATCATCCGTAAACTTCCCCGGCTTGCTCACCGTGAACTGCACCAGATCCCCGGTCTTCGTTCCAGCCGGAACATTGCTCGGCAGCGGGAACAGATATCCATTCGCCGGCGCCCCGAATTGATTGCTCTGGAACGCCAGCAGATTCACCGCCACCGGGTCCGCGCCCGGCACCCCAAAATCCGCGGCAAGATTCCCTGCGTTTGCCGAGCCCCGGTCCGATGCCGGCACGTACGGTATGAACGTGCTGATCAGCGTCCCCGGAGAATCCCCGCTCCGCTGCCGCGTTCCCTGGTAATTCACAAAGAAGAAGCCCAGCTTTCCCCCCGGACTCACCGGCCCGCCCAGGCTTCCGCCAAAAATATTCTGCTGAATGACTGGACGCGGCGAGCCTGTCTGCTTCAGGAAATATTCATTGGCGTCGAGCACCGTGTTGCGGAAGAACTCGTACACATCGCCATGAAAAGTCTGCGTGCCCGTCTTCAGGATCGCGTTAATGTTCCCGCCACCATTCCGCCCCTGGCTCGCGTCATACAGCGAGGTTTGTACTTTGAACTCCTGCACCACATCCGGATTCGGCAGCGGCGTGTTGGTCAGTTCCGCCACGTTGTAGTCCGTAACGCTGATGCCCTCGAGCAGGTAGTTGTTGTTGTCTTCGCGTTGCCCGTTCACCTGGATGCGGACGTCGCCTCGCCCGAGTTGCGTAGCCTTGTTCAATTCCGCCTGCGCTCCGCTCGATAGTGTCAGCAGCTGCTGAAAATTCTGCGTTGCCAGCGGCAGCGCCCGGATCGTGTTGCTCTCGATGGCCTGTCCTGTCGTGGCATCGGTTGTATTCACCGTCTGGACCTCGGCCTGCACTTCGATCTTCTGCTGCACCGCCTCCGTCGACAGCTTCGCTGTCATGCGCGTCGTTTCTGTGACGCGCACCACAATGTCCGCGAACTTCGCCGCGCCAAATCCCGGAGCGTGCACGCTCACGGTGTAAGTCCCAACCGGCAACAGTTGCGCGTTAAAAGATCCATCGGGCCCGGTCTTGACCGACCGCTCCAGCACACCTGTGTCCTGGTTTGTCAGCTGTACATCGGCGTTAGCTACGACTGCCCCGCTGGGATCCTGCACCGTCCCCGTGATCGCTCCCGTCGCTCCGCCCTGGGAGAATCCTTGAGCCGCAAGTCCCACTACCAAGAGACTAAGTATCACCACTCGCATTGAAGTACTCGACATGTTGTTTCCCCCGTTGCTCGTCTGGAAACTGGATTCGCACTCACTGTGCTTTGCGAACGGAAGACATCGGAGTCTCCCGGCAGTGCCTGGCATGATACGTACCCGGACGGAGCTTCCCGTCGTTCAACTACACTTGTCCCCCGCCTTCCGGATACAGCTCTGCCTGATGCCTTCGTTTGGGAATTTTTCGCAAGCTTACAGAAACAGGCTGGCGTCTTTCAAGCGCAATCGCTAATCCAAGGTAATGATCCAGTGTCGGCATGTACCTCCGGACGCCCTCGTCTGGGGTGGCGCGCGCCGCGTCGCCATGAGAACTACCCCTCCCCAAACTCCCGGTACCGGTCCAGCACGCTGCGCTGCGAAACCACGCCCTCCAGTTGCTGGAAATTCGCCCGGCTCACTACCGGAACCAGCGGCCATCGCTCGATATAGCGCAGTGCAGTTTCCAGAGGAAGGTCGGGATGCAGATAAGGAATCCGCGGGACCAGCAACAGCGGTCCTAGTTTCGCGCTCGCTTTCCCGTCCGACGCCAGAGCTCGCAGATGATCCCTCGTCACCGTGCTCCACCCGCTCGGGCTTAGGCGTACCAGCAAATCTTCGCCTCGCGTACCATCAACATGCTGCAACGCCTTCTCCACCGTTTCCTCGGCATCCAGCACCGGCCCCTCCCCTGGCTGCATCGCGTCCTCTACTTGCAGGATGTCCTCTTCCCGCAATTCCTCCATCGACGGCAGTTCCAATCCATCCTGTCGTGTGAGCACGTCAAAGATCGGAATCGGCTGCAGTCCGCGCGAGATGACATACGAAAACGTATTCGCCACGATCACGGGCACGATGATGGAATAATTCCCGCTGACTTCCAGCACCATGAATACCGAGGTCATCGGAGCGCGTAGGAATCCTGCAAAAAGAACTCCCATTCCTACCAGCGCATAAGTCCCAGGCGAGATGGTCAAGTAAGGAAACATGTACCGCTCTGCCCCGCCCACCGCCGCGCCCAGCATTGCCCCTATAAATAATGTCGGCGCGAACATTCCTCCCGGGGTTCCACTCACAAACGAAAGCAACGTGGCCACGATCTTCAGCCCCGCGAGGATGGCAAGAAATTGCCAGGTAAACTGCCCGTGCATCGCCTGGTCAATATATTCATACCCCGCTCCCATCACCTGCGGAGCACCGAGTACTGCGATGATTCCGATCAGCAGCCCCGCAATTGCCGGCTGGAAATACTGGGTCCACCGTGGCAGCCCTTTGAACGCCGGACGCAGGATGCCGATCCCGCTCGCGAATACCACGGAGGCGATCCCGCCCACAACGCCCAGCACCGCGTAAGCAATCAGTTCCAAAGGCTGGGTCATTTCGACCGCCGGAATCCGAAACATCGATTCCGACCCCAGGAACCAGCGCATCACCACCACACTTGAAATGGCCGATAGCACCACCGAGCCCAGAATGCCCGCGGTCCAGCGCCCGATCACTTCCTCAATCACAAACAGCACTGCCGAGATCGGCGCGTTGAATGCCGCCGCCAGTCCCGCGGCCGCTCCCACCGGCGCAATCAGCCGCATGCGGTCCCGCGACAACCGCATTTTTCGTCCCAGTACCGATGCCAGGGATGCGCCGATCTGCAGCGAGGGATCTTCCGGCCCCAGCGAATGCCCCGACCCGATGGCCAATGCCGCCGTGATGAACTTCCCAATGGCTGTCCGAAACGGAATGTGCCCGTTGTAGATGTAGAGCGCAGCCTTGGTCTGATTCACTCCGCTGCCGCGCGTCCGGGGAAAGACGTGAATCACCAGCACTGAGATCACCAGCCCCGCCAAGGACGGTGCTAGCAAGAGCCGCACAGGCGTGAGCACGACTCCGGTTCCCAGAAGGTAAAGCCGGGCCCAGTCAATGGCATACCGGAAGCACACCACGGCCAGGCCGGAAAGCACTCCAATGAAGACCGAAAGCACCAGGAAGAAGTTGTCTTCGCGAAATACCGCCCGCCATACGGTCCGTGGAGAATGCTCGTAGATCCACGCCGTCGCGCGGGGCGGTTCCGTGTGATCGGCCAGCACTTCGCTTTCGGGGTCGCCCTGCAGACTCAAAACCTGTTTCCTTCGCGCAATTTTGAAATCAGCAGCAGCGCCAGATCCGGGCCGGTAGGCGCGCCGCAACTCAGACTCGTTTGCCGCTCGATCCGAAACACCAGATCCATCGCCCCATCCGCCAGGTCGGAACTTCTTTGCAATCCTCGTTGTGTGATCTGCGGCTTCAACGCCGACCACTGATCGCTCAAGCTCATACCGCCCGGATCAGCGCCATCACCGCTTGGCATGGCGCACTTCTGCAATCTTTGTCCGGCAGTCGCAAACGCTTCCAGGACCAATCGGCCGCGTTCACTCGAGGAAATCTTTCGCCGGTACGGATCCATGCGCAACACCATCTCAGTCGTCTTCAACCGCTCGGCAGTTGCACTGTCGTGGGGATCCTGTTTCACGGCGTCCTGCAGGTAATGCTCAGCCAGGGGATACTGCCCCAGTTCGTACGCCGCGTATCCTGCGCCTGCTAGCGTCTTCGCATTGTGCCCATCCGCTTTCAGGCTCAAGCGGTATTCCCCCAGGGCATGCTCATAATCCTGGGCGCGCATGAAAAGATCCCCGAGAACCTCCAATTGCACTGGATCTTCATTCGCATTCTCCGACAGTGCAATCAATTCTGCTTGCGCCTGCCCTTTTGCATTGCTCCGCAGAAGAAGTTCGATCAATTCCAGACGCGCTTCTCGCCTCTGTATCTCCTGCTGGGTCGGCCATACCGCGTACACCGCATCGTGATAGTACCGGACCGCCTGCTGCGCCTGCCCCTTCTGCGCCGCGATGCGCGCCAGTTCCAGGTTCACCAGGCCGTCCTCCGGTTGCCGGTCCCACAAATTCAGGAAATAGGCGGACGCCTCCGCTCTGCGATTCATTCCCAGAAGCGCCTCGGCTAGATTCAGTTGGTAAGTGTAGTTATCGCGGGAGTACAGCAGCGCCGCCCGGAAATCGGTCACCGCCGCCTGGTAGCGCTTTCCGCTCAGATCGGCTACACCGCGTTGGTACCATCGATTCCCCAGCAACCTTTGCTGGTCCCGATACGCGCGCGACAATGCCGCCACAAAGACGAAGAACACTACGGTGACAGCCGTCAGCAGCACAAGCATCACCGGCCTTTGCCGCACGTACAAACGTATGCGGCTCAGTCTTTCGCGGGACGCCTTTTGCTCCTGGACTTCAGGCACTCACAATCCTCTATCCATACTATGGGAGAACACAAAGGGAAAATGCAATCCGTGGGATGAGGTAAAAAGGGCGGCCAGCGGCGGGCCGCCCCCAGATCCTAGCGACTCATGGCGACATGATCAACGCGGTTTTGCTGCCAGCATTGGTCGTTGTCTTCGCTGCAGAATGGCTTTTCTTTTCCGTAACTGATCGTCTTCACGCGATCTTCCGGCACTCCTTGCTGCAGCAGCGCTTTCTTCAGCGACTCCGCGCGGCTGGTCCCCAACGCAAGGTTGTATTCTTCCGATCCGCGATTGTCACAATGTCCTTCCAACACCACGTTGATGGATGGATGTTGCATCAGAAACGCGGCATCACTCTGCGCCGTGGTCGCCTGGTCGCCTCGAATCTCTGCCTTGTCGTAATCGAATAAAACATCTTTCACATTACGCGCGAACAACTCTTCTTCCGACGGTGACGGTGCTGTGACCTCCGCCGTCTTTTCATTCACGGTCACACGCGCCGAAGCGTTCTGCGTTCCTCCCGGTCCCTTTGCCACCAGCGTGTAAGTCATGGAGCCGCTTGGTGTGACCGACTTTGAGCCCGATGCTGGCACCTCCCCAAGCCCCTCGATGGTGATGTTCGATGCATTCTCCGTATTCCAGGTCAGCACCGTGGTTTGGCCCTGCTGAATCACCTCGGGGTTCGCCGCCAGCGTAGCCGTGGGAGTCGGCGATGCCGGAGCGGCTGGCGGCGTAGCTTTGGCAGCCTTCTTTGCGCAACCCGACGACAACAACACAACCCCAAGAATCGTAACCACGAAAGACAACTGAATCGTCTGTTTCATTACGGGACCCTCCTTAAGAATTTCGAACTAGAGTTCACCAGCGATGCCCTGCCCGGGTGCCTGCTCTGCGCAGAGACAAGGGTGGGAAATTTTCTTGCGAATAAAGCGAACAAGCGCGCGAGATCAGCAGCGGGGAATGAAGACCGCAGCCGAAAAACTCTCCGGCTCAAAATGGACAACAGAAAACTCAGCGCCAGAACCGCCAGCGCATATTCTGTTGGTCCAGAAGTCATGGAATGCCAACATTATATGTCGGATATTCCTGCTTCCAAGCGCTCTCTTGTTTGGGAACCAGCTTACGAACGGGAGGCTTCGACCTTGATACTTTGGTGACCGCGAGACCCCAGCCACCCCTGGTCGCGCATGTGCTCATCTTGCATGCGCCGCATGCGCGCCGCCATAATCGCAGCACGGTTTAGATAACCAAGGATCTTGCGGTCGTCGGCATGATCCACCACTGGCAGTCGCCCCACCTGGAACTGCAGCATCTTCGCCACTGCTTCGGAAATCAATTCGTCCGGATAAGTCACGACCATCTTCGTGCTGCCCGCCTCTTCCACCGTAATGGCGCCAGAGGAGTCTTTGTCGAGCGCACGCAGAATATCACCGCGGGTTACCACTCCCTTCAGCTTGCCCTCGGAATCCACAATCAGCATGGCCTCATGTCGCGCCACCGCCGGATCATGCCGCGCGATCCGCTCCGCCACTTCTCCCACCTTCGTCTCCGCCGGAATCACCGGAGCATTCTTCTCCATGGTCTCCGAGACCGTCGTCTGCGACAGTACGTCCGTCTCGTAATCCTGGTGCACCTGCAATCCACGCCGCGCCAGCTTTTCCGTCATGATGGAACTGCGCGGCATGAATAGCATAGCGACCGCGTCCGCAATGACTACTACCAGCATCAGCGGCAACACCGAGTTGTAGTCTCGGGTAATCTCAAAGGCAAAAATAATGAAGGAAAAAGCCGCCCGCGAAGCCGCGCCAAATACCGCGCCCATGGCCACCAGCGCAAATGCGCCCGGAGACAGATGAGCGCTGGGAAACACGTGATTTGCGACCATTGCGAACAACCCGCCCATGGCCGCGCTCCACATGAATGTAGGCGCCAGCAAACCGCCCGAAGTTCCCGATCCCAGCGAAATCACCAGGGCCGCAAACTTCGCCAGCATCACGACCAGCAGCAGCTTCCACGCCAGATTCCCGTTGAGGATGTCCCCAATCGTGTCGTATCCCACGCCCAGTACGCGCGGTACGAAGAACCCGATGACTCCCAGGAACAATGCGCCAATCGCCGGCCACCACAACTCGTCCAGTGGCAGCTTCTCAAACGTGTCTTCCACCCAATACAGGGCCTTGCTCAGCAATACCGCCGCAATGCCACACAATGGCCCCAGCACCACGTAAAACGGCAGCGCGTGCGGAATGCCGAAATCTACCGCTGAAACCGAAAACATCGGCCCCGGACCCAGCAGCTGCATGTGTACCGCCGTGGCCAGGGTGCTGGCAATTACCAGCGGAATAAAGGAACGGGATTTGAATTCGAACAGCAGCAACTCGATGGCGAGAATCACGCCCGCAATCGGCGTATTAAACGTTGCCGACATGCCGGCCGCCGCCCCGCAAGCCAGCAGCACTTTGCGCTCCACCGCCGTGGTATGCAGCACCTGGCCCACCAGCGATCCCAAAGCCCCGCCCGTCTGAATGATCGGACCCTCAGCTCCAAACGGTCCGCCGGTCCCGATCGCGATGGCCGCCGAGATCGGCTTTAGCAATGCCACCTTCGGCTCGATGCGGCTGCGGTTGACCAGCACCGCCTCCATCGCCTCCGGAATCCCGTGCCCCTTGATTTTCGAACTGCCGTACTTGGCCATTACCCCGACAACCAGTCCGCCCACCACCGGAACCAGAATGACCCACCATCCCAGGTGATGCCCGCCCACGCTGCGGAACTTCGTTGACCATTCATGAAAAAAGAAAAGATTTGTGAACAGCCCAATGAGCTTGTACAGAATGTAGGCGACCACCCCGGCCAGCAACCCTACTCCTGCCGCCAAGAACGACATCAGCACAATGCGAAACTGTGCCCGTTCCGAAAATACCGGCGGTACCGGTACCACGCTGCTCAAAGTCGAATGCCCGTTAGTGCTCATGCTGTTTTGAGTTCTTCCTCATTTCTTCTTGAAACCACTTTGCCCACGTACAGCCCCTTGGGCTGTCCGCCCGGTGCGTAGCCCGGAAAGAGCGACTCGCGTCAACGCCCAACTGACGAAACGGCCTTCAGTCCCCGTGGCGCACCCTCGTCCTGACGTCTTTCCCGAGTCACCCGCCGTAGCGCCCCAACGAGCTTCGGAGCCGCATTCTGCAATTCCTCGTGATGATGCAGCGCCAACTGCCCCAACATCCGCTCCCCTTTTGCCGTGAGCGCCAGCAACACCTCGCGCCGGTCGTTCTGCCCGCGCTCCCGGCGCACGTACCCTCCGGTTTCCAGGCGGTCAATCAACTCCACCGCGCTATGATGCTGAATCAGCATGCGGTCGGCTATGTCCCGAATCCGCGGTCGCACGCCGTCCGGCATCCCCTTGATCGTCAGCATGAGCTGGTACTGTGACCGCTCCAGTCCTGCCCGTTCAATCGCGGAGTCACTGAAGTGCAGGAACTTCCGGATCTGGTATCGAAATTCAGCCAACGCCTGGTAATCCGCAATGCTCAAGTTCTTCATCCCGCCATTCTATCGTTCCCCGATTAATCTCTTTCCATTATATCGTGCACCGATATAAAATAGGGGAAATACACCCAAGACTCCACGATCCCGAATTGGGGGAGATCGTGGTTCCCCCGTCTCTCCTGTCCTGTGGTCATGAGAGATGGGTTTTTTCGCCAGTATTCCTCTGTGCCCCCCTGTGGTGCATCGCTTTTCTTCTGCCCGCGACCTAGCTGCGCCTGTGCGGGCAAGAACTAGCCGTATTCCGCCCGTCCATTTAGAATCCTCTGTCCCCGCCGGACCAGGAGAACGCACGTGATTCCCCGTTACACCCGCCCCGAGATGGCCCGCATCTGGAGCGACGAAAACCGCTTCCGCACCTGGCTTGCCGTCGAAGTCGCCGCCACCGAAACTCTCGCCGAAGCCGGACTGGTTCCCAAAGAAGCCGCTCAGGCCATCAAGCAGCGCGCCGACTTCCGCCTCGATCGCATCCATGAAATCGAGGCCGAGGTCCGCCACGACGTCATCGCCTTCACCACCGCGGTGGCAGAAATCGTCGGCCCGCATGCCCGCTGGTTCCACTACGGGCTCACCTCCAACGATGTAGTCGACACCGCGCAGGCTCTCCTCATCCATCAGGCTTCGCAAGTGATCGCCCAAGACCTCCAGCGTCTCTCCGAGGTCCTCGAACGCCGCGCCTGGGAATTTAAAGACACTCCCATGGTCGGGCGCACGCACGGCATTCACGCCGAGCCCATCACCTTCGGCTTCAAGATCGCCAACTGGTACTCCGAAACCCAGCGCAATATCGCCCGCTTCATGGCCGCCGCCGAGGACATGCGCGTCGGGAAGTTCTCCGGAGCGGTCGGCATCTTCGCCCACCTCACTCCGGAGTTGGAAGAAAAGATTTGCGCTCGCCTGGGATTGAAAGCGGCTGCCGTCAGTTCGCAGGTAATCCAGCGCGATCGCCACGCGCATTATCTCGCGACGCTCGCGGTAATCGCCTCCACGCTCGACAAGATCGCCACCGAAATCCGCCACCTGCAGCGCACCGAAGTTCGCGAAGCGGAAGAGTTTTTCAGCGAAAAGCAAAAGGGCTCGTCGGCCATGCCCCACAAGCGCAATCCAGTGACGCTGGAACAGATCAGCGGCCTGGCGCGCGTGGTCCGCAGCAACGCGCAGGCCGGATTCGAGAACGTCGCTCTCTGGCACGAGCGCGACATTTCCCACTCCTCGGTCGAGCGCGTAATCCTCCCCGACTCCACCACCTTGGTGGACTACCTGCTCACCAAGACCGCCAACATCGTAGACACCATGTTCGTGTATCCCGAGCGCATGCTCGCCAATCTGGAAAGCACGCGCGGTCTGATCTTCAGTGGCCAGCTTCTCCTCGACCTGGTTGAGCACGGAGTCAGCCGCGAAGACGCCTATCGATTAGTCCAATCGCACGCCATGCGCGCCTGGAAAGAAGGCCTGAACTTCCACGACCTGGTCCTGGCCGACAAGGAAATCACCGGTCGCGTCCCACGCAAGCAGATCGAATACGCCTTCGACCTGCAACGCCAGCTGAAGAACGTGGATAAAATCTTCGCCCGAGTGTTCACCTCGAAAAGTACCTCGCGAAGCTCCGTCAAGGTCGCGCCCAAGAAGGCACAAAAAAAGCGCGCGAAAAAGTAAACCTCGGCACGCGTGCAATTTCGCCATACACCTTAGGGTGATTCCCCTAACTCGCGGCGCCGTCTCTCGCAAACCTTCTCTCCTGCAGCGGAATCGAAGCCACAGGAGGGAACAACGATGAAGAAATTTGCAATTGCGATGCTTGTGACCTGCGTGGGCGCGTTCGCCTGGGCCGCCGACGACGCCGACAGCAATGCCAACACCGAACTGCAGCGTGCCACCGAAACCGTGCAGCACATCACTTCCGCTCCCGCGGATAAAGGTGTCCCCAACCAGGTGCTCGAAGGTGCCAAGTGCGTAGCCGTAATTCCCAAGCTGGTAAAGGGAGCTTTCGTGGTCGGCGGCGAGCACGGCAAGGGCGTCGCCACCTGTAAGAACGGCGCCAGCGGATGGAGCGCTCCCGCCCCGTTCTCGATTTCCGGAATCAGCTGGGGACCGCAGATCGGCGGCAAGAGCACCGACCTTATGATGTTCATCATGAATGACGAAGGCATGAACGGACTCATGCACGG
>JAICJP010000448.1 GCA_025928375.1 Candidatus Sulfotelmatobacter sp. | reverse complement strand
GATCTGCTTGCCAGTGTTCTCAATCAAAATGTCACCGCATGGCGCTCAGGTCCAGCGGCGGTCGCCATCGAGCAGACCGTTGTGAGTTGGCTGGCACAGGCGATCGGCTGCCCCGGTTTCCGTGGACACCTCACGGGCGGGGGCTCGTCCGCTAACTTGATGGGACTTGCCATGGCTCGCGAGGCCAAAGTGCCGAGCAATGAAAAGGGAATTGCTCCCGGCTTGGTTGTGTACGCCTCGGATGAAGTCCACATGTCAATCCCGAAGGCGGTGGCGCTGCTGGGAATCGGCCGCGAGAACGTGTGCCTGATTCCTGCGGATACATCCTTCCGAATGATCCCCGAGGAACTGGAGAAGCATATGCGTCAGGATCTCGCGGCTGGTAAGACTCCGGTCGCGGTGGTTGCGTCGGCAGGAACCGTCAGCACTGGCTCGATTGATCCTCTTCGTGAAATCGCAGAAATCGCGCATGGCAATGGGGCCTGGTTCCACATCGACGGGGCGTACGGTGCCTTGGCGGCGATTTCTGAGCGCGGCAAATTTGCAGGTCTCGAACTCGCTAACTCGATCTCGCTGGATCCGCATAAGTGGCTCTATCAGCCGCTGGACTGCGGCTGCCTGCTCTACCGCTCATCCCAAGCTGCTCAGAAAGCTTTTGCGCATACCGGGGATTACGCCCGCTCGCTTACTGCAGACCCTGTCGAAAGCTTTGCCTTTTTCGAAGAGTCGCTGGAGCTATCGCGAAGATTTCGCGCCCTGAAATTGTGGCTTTCCCTTCGCTATCACGGGCTGGCGGCATTTCGGGAGTCGATCCGCAAGGATCTGGCGCAGGCTCGCCGGCTGGCAGACTCCATCGCAAAAGAGCCTCAGATGGAACTGCTTGCCCCGGTGGCGTTAAGCGCTGTGTGCTTCCGCCACCGTGGGACAAGGCAGCTTTCGGGGGAAGATCTCAACCGCTTCAATGCCTCGCTGTTGAAGCGGGTGGTCGAGCGCGGGCGAATCTACCTGTCCAACGCGACCCTTCACGGCAAGTTCTGCCTGCGAGCTTGCATCGTGAATCATCGAACGACCGACGCCGACATCGACAGCGTTATTCCCGAAGTCCTCGCCGCGGCCACAGAAGTTCAATCGTGAGCCTTCTCCCGGCGGGCGGTTATTGCAGGGTCACGCTCTGCTTCAGCGGCAGGTTTTGCGATGACCCACCCACCATGAAGCCGTACTCTCCGGGAAGCAATTGCCAGCCATTCTGCTCCACGTTGAAGATGGAGAGATACTTTGGCTCGATGTCGACCGTCACTTCCTTGGACTCGCCCGGTTTCAGTGTCACCTTGCTCCAACCCACCAGGCGCTTCGGCGGTTCAGCCGCAGCCGCGGGTAGGGAAGCATAGACTTCGGCAACTTCTGCCCCGGCGCGTTTCCCTGTGTTCTTCACCGTAAACGTCACGTGCGGAGTTTTTCCGGGCTCCACTTTCAAGTTGGAATACGAGTACGTCGTGTAGGAAAGGCCGTGCCCGAAGGGGAACAGCACCGGCTTTTTCTCGGCGTCGTACCATTTGTATCCGACCTTCACCCCTTCGTCGTACGTGACTTGAAAAGGCGCGAGTCCGGCTGCGATCTGTTTCCACGGCTCAGGTTTGGTATTGTCCGGAACTGATTCGCGCGGCGGCTTCACGATCGTGGGATGCGGAAGATCGGCATCACTCCGGGGGAAGGTCACAGGCAGCTTGGCGCTCGGATTCACGTCACCGAAAAGAACATTGGCCACGGCGTCTGACCCCTTGCTCCCGGCGAACCAGGCTTCGAGAATCGCACTGACCTGCCCCGCCCAGGGCATGGTCACCGGGCCTCCAGTTTCCAGCACAACCACCGTGTGCGGATTCGCCGCCGCGACTTTCGAAATCAAACTATCCTGATTTTCCGGCAACGATAGCGTGGGCAGGTCCATGTCTTCGCTTTCCCACTGGTACGCGAAGACAATCGCCACGTCGGCTTTGGCGGCTAAAGATGCCGCTTTTTCCGGATCTGCTCCAGAATCGAATTGCACGTTTGTGCCAGGCGCCTTCGCTCGAATCGATTTCAGAGGAGAAGTGGGGAACCATACCGGTTCCAGCCAGCGTGTCTGCCCCTTGCCCGGGGGCAGGATCGCGTTGCCGACAGGAGGATCAACTTGCGCCGAACCTCCGCCCGAAATCATTCCAACATCAGCATGCGGACCGATGATCGCGATGCTGTGTACCCGGGAAGCAGCGAGGGGGAGTTGCTCGTGATCATTCTTGAGCAGCACGATTGCCTGCTCTTCGAGGCTGCGCGCTACTTCGAAGCCGCGTTCCACATCCACCACGCTTTTCTGCGGAGGGTCGTCGATCACGCCCGTGGCGAACATGGTGCGTAAAATACGCTGCACGTGATCGTCAAGCTCGGACTGGGACACTTTTCCGGACTCCACCGCTTTTTTCAATTCCTCACCGTAAAAAATCCAGCCCGGTTGTTCATGATCCAGCCCAGCCGCGGATGCTTTTTCTATGCTGTGTGCTCCTCCCCAGTCGGTGACAACAAATCCTTTAAATTTCCAGGCGTCTTTTAAAACGTCCGTGAGCAGATACTTGTTCTCGCACGCATATTCGCCGTCCACTCGATTGTAAGAACACATGACCGCGCCAACGCCGGAGTCCAGCACTCCAATCTCAAAAGCGAGCAGATCGCTTTCGCGCGCCGCGCGCTTGTCGATGTTCACATTCACCGCGTTGCGTCCGCTCTCCTGATCATTGAGCGCGTAATGCTTGATGTCGCCAATAACGTGCTGGTCCTGCAAACCCTTGATGGCCGACGCTACCATCTTGCCGGCCAGAATCGGATCTTCCCCCATGTACTCGAAGGTCCGGCCGTTTCGCGGTTCGCGGGTGAGATTTACCCCGCCGCCCAGTCCCATGTTGTATCCCTGCGCGCGCAGTTCGCGGCCAATCAGCGCTCCATATTCGTACGCGCCTGCTAGATCCCAGGTCGCCGCTCCGGCAATATCCGAGGGCAGCGCCGTAGAGTAGCGGCCGTTCTCACCACTCACGCGAACGCCGTAAGCAGCATCCGACATCTGCAGCGCCGGAATGCCGAGCCGGGGGATGCCGGGAACATATCCGGCGCCCCCGTTGGAGTGGATGGCCAGCGGACTCATAGGGCTCAGCCCAACCATGCCCGTGCCGTGCAGCATCTGGATCTTTTCGTCG
>JAICJP010000217.1 GCA_025928375.1 Candidatus Sulfotelmatobacter sp. | reverse complement strand
GTGTTGCTGCACAGTCTTGCAGCAAAACTTAATACACCGCGCAATCCCACAGCCGCAGCCTGAGGCTAGTTGTCACGATTGCACTCGAAGCCGCGATTCTCATCGCGGCTTTTGCTTTAGCAGATCAAGATTAGGCACATTAACGATTGCTAGCATCCATCGGCCTGCGCCGTAGGCGCCATATCAGCCAGAAGCAGAGCGCCCCGGCGAGCACACTCAAGACGAGGATCCAGTGCTGTTTGAAGAGCAGGCCGGCGAGACTCACAATCCCGGGCCCAAAATAAAGCACCAAGATCGATAAGACCAGGAAGCGCACGCACCGTCCCGCAAAAATCGCTCCCAGAAAGTGCCAGACATTCATCTCGAAAACCGCCGCGCCCAACACAAAAATCTTGAACGGCATGGGTGGCGGAAGCATCCCGGGAAACATCAAGGCCCAGAATTCGTGTTGCTCGAAAGACTGATGGATTTTCAGAAAGCGCTCCTCGGAAATGCGCTTCCGCAGGACCTTCTCTCCACCCACGTATCCGATGATGTACAGCGGAATGCTGCCCAGGGCAGAGCCCAGCGACGCCATCGCTACATACAGGAGCATGCGGTGGCGGTCCTGATGAACGTAGGTGGCCACGACGAAATCCACCGGCATGCCGACAAGCGCGCTATCGGCGAAGGCGATCACGAAGACGCCCCAGATCCCCAGCACCTTCATCAAGCCGAGAACCCAGGCGGTGTAGCGCGCCAGGATGTGTCCGAGTTTCTTCAAGCTGGTTGGCGGAAATGGTTAGTGTACGTGATTTGATGGTGTAGGGGCGGACGCCTCGTCCGCCCCGAGCGAAGCGAGTCTGGAGGATGAAAGGCGCTAGGAAACCTGCCGCGACACAAACCGTCGCGGTTGGACAGCCTGAAAGGCTGTCCCTACGTGGTTCTTCTTCAAACTGCTATCATGCCTTGCTTCGGAGCTCTTCATGCACCAATTGCTTCTGCGCCTTGCCTGCCTGTTCTGCGCTTCGTTCCTGGTGGCCCAGCAGTACGACATCGTGATCGAGGGCGGACGCGTCATTGACCCGGAAACCAAGACCGATGCTGTGCGTAATGTTGGGATTCAGGAGGGACGGATCGCGCGAATTTCTCATGCGCCGCTGCAAGGTCGGCGTGTTATCCACGCGTCCGGCCTCGTGGTCGCGCCGGGATTCATCGACTTGCACCAGCATGGGCAGGATCTGGCCAGCGAGCGGGTAAAGGCCTTCGATGGCGTGACGACAGCGCTGGAAATGGAAATCGGCGCGCCCGATGTGGCTGAGTTTCTCAAGTCGAAGGAAGGCCACTCGCTCATACATTACGGAACCACGGCCAGCCATCTGGCGGCGCGCTCGCTGGTTTTCGGGACACCTCTGCCGGAGGGGAACATTTTGCCGAAGAGCGGGCCCGCCACCGAAGAACATGCCACTCCGGAGCAGATTGAAAAGATGCAGCAGCGCCTGCGGCAGCAACTGGATGCCGGCGCACTCGGCATCGGCATGGGGATTGAATACGCTCCAGGAGCGACGCGACTTGAAGTCATTGATATGTTCCGAGTGGCGGCGGAACGCAAGCTGCCGGTGTACACCCATATGCGCAGCGCCGGTCACATCGAACCGGGATCAGCCATCCAATCAGTGGAGGAAGTCATTGGCGCGTCCGCGATTTCAGGGGCGCCGCTGCACATCGTTCACATCAACAGCACGTGTTTGAAAGATTCCATGGAATGCCTGTCGCTGGTGGAAGGAGCGCGCGCTCACGGAATCGATGTGACCACCGAGGCGTATCCCTACATCGCGGGCATGACCGCGATCAACTCGGCCGTGTTCAATCCCGGGTGGCAAGAGAAGCTCGGCATCAGCTACAACGATCTCGTGCTGCCGGACACGGGGGAGCATCTCACGAAACAACGTTTCGACGAACTCCACAGCTCGAATAGCAAACAATGGGTGCTCATCTTTGCCAGCACGCAGCAGATCGTGGATCAACTCATCCCCAATCCTCTGATCATGATCGCCAGCGACGGGGCCGTGGGGCATCCTCGCAACGCTGGGACGTATTCGCGCGTACTGGCGCAGTATGTGCGGGAGAAGAAATCTCTGACGCTGATGGAAGCGCTGCGCAAAATCACTTTGATGCCGGCGCAGATGCTGGAACGTTCGACTCCTGCGGGGAAAAGGAAAGGGCGATTGCAAGGAGGGGCGGACGCGGACATCGTCGTATTCGATCCCCAGACCATTTCCGATCGATCTACGTTCCAAAAGCCGATGGAGCCGAGCGTGGGGGTGCATTATCTGCTGGTGGGCGGAACCGTGCTGATCGACGATAGCAAGATGGTTTCAGATGTGTATCCGGGGAAAGCGATTGTAGGGCCTGGAAGATCGGCAGCACACTGATTGCTTTTTGGGCGCTCTCGTGCCCAACCCGGGACGAAGGCGTCCTGGGCTACATGGCCTGTGTAGGGACGCCTCGTCCGCCCCGCTCGCGCAGCGAGCGTGAGCGCCTGTTAGTGCTCCGTTTTTCCGCTCAGCAGATCGATGGCGTGCGGAAGCAATTCTGCTATCGCTTCTAACGATTCCGCCGCGCCTTTTGGGCTGCCCGGGAGATTCACAATCAGCGCTTTGCCTCTGACTCCGCACACTGCGCGGCTCAACGCGGCCAAGGGCGTCTTCTTTGCACCCTCGCTACGCATGCGCTCGGACATGCCGGGAAGCAGGCGCTCGCACACGGCGCTGGTGGCTTCCGGCGTGACATCGCGAGCGGCGATGCCCGTCCCGCCGGTGGTTGCGATCAATTGCACCTCGCGCGCGAGGCGAATCAGCAGATTTTGAATTTTGATGGAATCGTCAGAGACTGTCTCGCGCACGGTGACCGAGAATTTCAGTTGTTCCAGCAGTTGCGCGACCGCGGGGCCCGACTGATCCTGGCGCTCGCCGCTAAAGCAGGAGTCGCTCACAGTTATTACCGCGGCGGTGAATCTCGCAGAGGGCTTATCCATCGAGCAGGACGTCTTCCTCTTCTTCCCGTGCGGCGCGCGAGCTGGGCGCGCTGGGTGCGGCCTGAACCGGAGCCGCGGCGGGTTCCGGCTCTCCCCCGCTGTCGCGGGAAGATTCATCCAACAGCCGCAAGCCTTCCATCAGCAATCCCTGGGTGTTGAGTTGCGTGGTTTCCTTGTCGGTTTTGCCTTCGAAGTCCAGCTGGAAGTTGCCTCCGGTCCAGCGCAGAACTTTGAACACGGCCGCATCGCCGACTAGCGATCCATAGGTGGCGTGCTTGACCTGGCCTTCCACAAAAAACACCTCGCACTTGTCGCCATCGTTGCTCAACGAGAGCTGACAACTCTTACGGCCCATTTCCAGCGACTGCATGAGGTCGATGACGTTCATCTGCGAAAGATTGCCGCGCACCACGCCGTCGGAGGGCGCGGTCTTCGCCATCTTTTCCAGCGCGATGCGGTCGATCATGCGCTTGATGCGGCGGGTCGCGTCTTTCAGGAAGAAAGGTTTTTCGAGATAGTCGTCGGCCGCATCCTGGGGAGAAAGGCGCTCCGCGATGTCCGACTTGCTGGCCATCAGAACCGAAGAAAAATTTGCCGTGGCTGGACGGCTCTTCAGCTTTTCGAGCAACTGGCGGCCATCCATGCCGGGCATGCGGAAATCGCAGACCAGCAGGTCGGGAGCGTCATCGACAGCCTTGAGCAGCGCGTCGGCCGAATCAGTCGCGGTAGTGATGCTGGCGAGCGAGGACAATGCCTGCTGCAGCATGCCGAGAATCATCGGATTGTCGTCGACCAGAAGCAGCTTGACGTTGTCGGGCATGAATTCGTCTATTTTCCGCGCCGGTACTCCCCGGACTTGCCGCCGCTCTTGCGTTCGAGCACGATCTGGCGAATCTCGATGCTCTTGTCCGCGCCCTTGAGCATGTCATACAAAGTCAGCGCGCAAACGCTGACCGCCACCAGGGCTTCCATCTCAACCCCGGTCTCTGCAGTAGTCGCGGCTTTGGACGTGATCGCGAGGCCATTCTCGCATACGCGCACCTCGACATCAACGAGCGACAGCGGCAGCGGGTGGCACATTGGGATCAGCTCGGAGGTGCGCTTGGCGGCCATGATTCCGGCAATACGGGCGACTTCCAGGGGATTGCCTTTGGGATTTTGCGGCAACGCCGCCAACACTTCCGGACTGACCGCGACGAATCCGCTCGCTTCGGCTTCGCGCTTGCTGGCAGGTTTTCCGGAGACGTCCACCATGCGGGCTCGCCCGGCGCTGTCGTAATGCGAGAGTTTTTTGGGCATCGCGTGCTGAAGATATCTTACATGCACGATGCTCGCGTAGAACGACCCGCATAGGGACAGCGTCTCAGGCTGTCCAGGGGTGCGCAGCCATCTCGATGTGCGCGTGGAAAAGTGCCGCCGCCACAAATTCCGTCGCGGCTGGATCCGATGGCGGCTGTCCCTACATGGTTCTTGGCAGGATTGGCACGTATTCGCCTGCTTTTATGTGCTCGCGCTCTTCGGGCACTACTACGTAGCAGTTCGCTGTTGCGGTAGCGGCGATGTCGCCGGAACCTTGCCAGCGCACTAGTTCTACCTGCGACCCTTCGAATTCCCCGGAGAGGATTGCCGGCAGGAAGCGCTTCAATCCGGGCTTCACGCGGATCTCGGATTTCAGCTTGGCATGGACGAACTTCAATTTACGCGGGGACATGCCTGCGAGCGCTTCCAGCATGGGGCGCGCGAAGAGTTCGAAGGTCACCATGGTGGAGACCGGATTGCCAGGCAGACCAAAGAAATAAGTCTCACGAGCGTCGCGGCCGGAGCTTGCCGCGCCACACTTGCCGAATATCACCGGGCGTCCCGGCTGGATTTTGGCGCCGGTGAAGAAAAATTTGGCTTTCAGTTCTGCCAGCACCTGTTCTACGAGGTCGTAGCGGCCCATCGAAACTCCGCCGGTCAGGAGCAGCAGGTCTGATTTCAAAAATCCCTCTTCCACGAGGCGGCGTAAGGCTTGCGGTTCATCGGGAGCGATGGGCAACAGAACCGGATAGCCACCTGCCTTTGCAATCTGCACTGCGAGTGAATAGCTGTTGGAGTTGCGGATCTGTGTGGGACCGGGAGTGGCGTTGATGTTAACGATCTCGTCGCCGGTGGTCAAGACCGCGACGCGCGGGCGTTTGTAGACCTGCAGGTTCGACTTCCCGACCGATGCCGCCAGCGCGATGGCGGCATCGTTCAAGCACGCCCCGCGCGGGATAAGCGTGCTGCCTTCGCGGGCTTCGGCCCCGGCGGGCACAATATTCTCGCCGCGAGCGACCGCCCGTGTGATCTCGACGCGCTGGTCGCGTTCCGAGGTGTATTCGACCATGACTACGGCATCGGCGCCGGAGGGCGCCGGGGCGCCGGTCATGATAGCGGCGGCTTGTCCGCTGGGAATATTTGAGGGAATGCGCTCGAGTGTCTCGCCCGCCTTGATTTCTGCGATCACGTCGAGAGTTGCCGGCAGTTGCGAAAGATCCGCCGAGCGGACGGCGTAGCCGTCCCGGGTGGAGCGGGGGAACGGGGGCAGGTCGCGGTCGGCGATGATTTGTTCCGCGAGTACGCGATCAGCGGCATTGAGAAGATCGACCGTCTCGATCTGGGGCGCGCTACTCGCGGCAGCTTGCTGCTCGACGACTCGGCGCGCTTCTTCGAAGCTGAGTACCAGCGATACGCTCGGAACGGACGACATGAGCATGATGATAGAGGATCACGTCATGATCGGGCATCTACCACGAGCATTTGCTGCGGGGATCTGCCACGGGGGACGCTCGCTTCACATCGCGGGACAGCCTGAGAGGCTGTGCTCACGTTGGACCGCCCCTTGGGCTGTCTTCGGTTAGCGGGCCAATTCCTGGCCGAGCACCGCCGGATTGGTGGCGAAGGACAAACCGGTTTCGAAGTCGACCACCTGACTCTTCACCAGCCGGGCGATATCGCCGTCGAAGTGCTGCATGCCTTCGGCGGTGCCGGCCTTGATGGCCTCGAGCAGGGTCTTATTCTCGCGCTCGCCCTTTTCGATGCACTCGCGGGTGCGGGCATTCGCCTTGAGGATCTCGAAAGCGGCGACACGCCCACTGCGATCGGTCTTGGGCATCAGCCGCTGGCAAATGATATAGCGGAACGACTTGGCAAAGCGCTCGCGCACAATCGGCTGCTCGCCAGGCGCAAACGAGCCCACCACACGCTCGACGGTTTTGGGCGCATCCATGGTGTTTAAGCTGGAAAGCACGAGGTGCCCGGTCTCGGCTGCTTCCAGCACGATCTCAATGGTTTCGCGGTCGCGCATCTCGCCCACCAGAATCACCTTGGGGGCCTGCCGCATGGCCGAACGCAAGGCATGAGCAAAGCTTGGGGTGTCGCTGTGCAGTTCCCGCTGGTGAATGGTGGAAGATTTGTGGTTGTGCAGGAACTCGATGGGATCTTCCACCGTGATGATGTGATAATTTTTTTCGCGATTGATGGCATCGAGCAGCACCGCAAGGGTAGAAGATTTGCCCGAGCCTGCCGGGCCGGTCACCAGGACGATGCCATCGCGCAGCTTGGTAATGTCGGATAAGGACTGGGGCAGGCGCAGACTCGCGAAATCTGGGATTTCGGTCGGAATGACGCGCATCACCACCGCACAACTTCCCCGCTGGATGAAAATGTTCACTCGAAAACGCGCGAGGCCGGGCAGGCCAAAAGAAATATCGCAGGCTCCGTGCTCGCGAAGCGTGGTGATCGCCTGCTTGTTGTCGGCTATCAAGTCGGCGGCGATGTGACGGGTATCGTCGGCACTCAGGACCGACAAGCCGGGCACCTGCACCGGGATCATCTGCCCGTACACCTGCACCTGCGGAGGACGCCCGGGAGAAAAAATCAGGTCGCTGATCTTTTGTTCGGCGCGCAGCATGGCGCCCAGCAAAGTCGGGGTCGCGATCCGGCCAGTGGCCGAAAAATCGTCCAGAACAACTGAAATTGGGGCAATGCCTGGTGCTGCCATTCATCCTCGCTTGCGGAATCGCACGCACCACAGACTTGGAAAGAAAGCTGGATTCAATGTACCGCGAGCAGGGTGGCGGGAGAAGGTACAGTGGGAGCATACCCAAGGTAACCGGGCGCGCCCCCAGGAGCCGAGGGCGGCTGTCCCTGCATTAAAAACTTAGGGCGGCCCTTGAGCCGCCCTTTTCATTCAAGTAGCTGAATTTTGAGAAAATTTACTTTTTGGATGATTTCTTTTTGTTCCCGAAGCTGGTTTGGACCGAGGCTCCGATGCTGGCCAGCATCTGCTTGGCAGCATCGGCATAGGTTCCGCTCGGCTGGAGCTCGAGATACTTCTGGAAAGCTTCGGCCGTGCCCTCTGGCGCAACCATCTTGCCTCCCTGCCCCAGCGTGGCTTTGCCGATCATGTTCACGCCTTTCCAGTAGTAAGCGTCAGCCCGGTT
>JAICJP010000104.1 GCA_025928375.1 Candidatus Sulfotelmatobacter sp. | reverse complement strand
GTTGGATCGCAGAACCGACTCACGGGCTTGCACGATCGTCTGGTTGTAGACCGGCATGGCAATCGACACCAGGATCATGATGATGAAGATCACGATCATCAATTCCAGGAGCGTGAATCCGCGCGCGCCTTTCTGCTTTGCGCGTGCCAGGGCGCGTGCCCTTGCAGGGCTGCACCACAGCCGGTTTATTTTCACCCCTGCCTGCATTTACCAGTCCTTATATTTTGTGCCGTCGAGCCCGGTGCCTTCCGCTTTGGTGTGAACGTCGAAAACATTCTGGCCTCCCCAAGAGTCAGAGTCGACATCGTCCTGCATGGAACGCAGCCCCCATTCCTTGCTGTGGGTCATGGGGTCCGTGGGAATAGAACGCAGGAAACGGTATTTCTTGCCAGCTTGTCCCTCGACACCTTTGACCAGCGTGTCCAAATCGGGGGGATAGCCCATGCTGTCGACCTTGATTTGAAAAACCTGGCGATCAGCGGCATCCTTGTAACGGTCAATCGCGTCACGCATCTCCCAAAGGGCTTCCCGAAGCTGCTTTTCCTTTTCCCGCTGAATGGTTACGCGCGCCAGCGGCAGAGCCATCATCGTGAGGATGGCCAGAATGGTGGTGGCCACCATCAGTTCGATCAGGGTGAAGCCGGCGTGAGTGCGTTTGTGAACTTCAGAACAAATCATGTGTTTGGCCCGCATCGGGCGTGAGCGAAGAGTAGTAGTCGTTGTACCTTTCTCAATATCCGATCTCTTGTCTCTCTTGTCGGACCCGTCCTTATCTTGGCCGCCAGCCGAATGGCTTACCGTCTGCCCGGATCGAGGCATAGCAAGCTACGCCTCTACTGGGCGTACCAAAGCGGTTTACTGTACCGTTACCGCCGCTTGCGCACCATTAACGGTGATCGCCTGCAGTCCTGGATCGCGGGCCCCTCCTCTTGTGATCGTCAGGGGAGTCTGTCCGGTCGCCTTAGCTTCAAACGTCATCGTCACTACAGCGCCCTGGCCGGACACTCCTCCCGCGCCTGGGGGACGGGTGGCGGTAATCTGCGATTGTCCCAGTGCCTCGTCTTCACGGTGGACCAGCGCGACCGCTTGCCCGTCTTGCGACAGGAACCCGCCATTGGAAACGTTCACCAGCTGGAGGATCTTGGGATCGTAGTTCAGTTGCACCGGCACCGAATAAACGTTCTGCGCACCAGAGATCAGCAAGTTCACTGCAAAGGTGTTCCCCTTGGTCGCCTGGACGGTGGGTGGATCAAACAGGAAACTCGCGGCGGGAGTCGACGACTGGCCCGGATTATTCGTTCGTGTCTGCGGTTGGCCGGGTGCTGCCTGAGTGCCCGGAACCGGAGTGATCGCCGGTAAAGACTGCCCTGCCGGGGCCGCCTGCGTCTTGCTGGCCACGTGGCGCAACCCGATCGTGGTTGCAGTGCCGATATCGATCGGGCGCTGGTTAATCTCCTGCACATCAGTGGCGCGAATGATGTGCGGCACAATTGCGAAGACGATCTGGTTCTCGGAATGATCCTGCGTGGTCTGACCGAACAGGTACTTCAGAATGGGAATTTGCGCCAGGCCCGGTATTCCGCTCAGCGACTTGGTCTGCTGGTCTTCCATGATTCCGCCCAACAGGTTAGCTTCGCCATCTTTCAGGCGGATCTCATGTTCGATTTTGCGCTGGCCAATGATGGGCTGGCTGATGCCGCCGATGTTTTGCTGGCCGGTGACGGCGGAAACGTCCATCAGGATTTTGAGAGTCACTTCGCCATTGGCATGCACATGCGGCGTGATATCGATATTGACGCCGACATCGAGATATTGGAACTGCGTGTTGACCAGGGGGTTGATACCCACGCCGCCAATGCCGGGCTGGAACGATCCCGTCGCGACTGGCACCCGGTCGCCAATCTTAAGCGAAGCCTTTTGCCCGTCAAGCGCGCGAATCTGCGGATTCTGAATCAGCTTTGTGTCGCTCTGGCCCAGTACTGCGGAGAGATTGGCAGAAGGAATCGTGACCTGGAAATCGGTAGCGTTCAGGTTGCCCAACGTATTCAGGCTGATGCCATTGCCCGACGAGCCCGTAGTCGTTGTAGGAGTCGTAACGCCGGTGAGCGGATTGGTCGTGCTTCCGGTCGTGGTGGTCTGGTTGATGTTGGGCTGCAGCGTTACGGTCGCGCTGGTGGGCGGACTCAGGCCCAAAGTGCGCGAGCGATCTTTGCTGACCTGCATCACGGCGATGTCGACGATCACTTCCGGGCGCGCCTTGTCGAGATCTTCTACGAGTTTCTGCGCCAGCGCGATCTGGTCGGGAGTGCCCCGTACTACCAGAGCGTTTTGCGAAAGCAACTGCTGCACGCGCTGCACATCCAACACGGCCCGAATCGCATTCACTACGTCCTGCAGTTCGGTCGGCTGGGAGAGATTCGTAAGATAGAACGTCTTCAGAACACTCTGTTCCAGCTCTTTGCGCTTGGCCGGATTGTCGGTGGCGATAAAAATTGTGTTGGGAGTCACGGGGCGCCAGAAGGTCTTGGATTCCAGAGCAGTGATCTCGAGCGCGTCTTCCAGGGACACACCATTCAGGTCGACGTTAATCGGCCGGGGCGTGTAATCAGGGTCGAAGAGCACGTTGATTCCGGCCAACTGTCCCACAGTTCGGTAGACGACATCCGACTTGGTGTTGAGCATCTTCAGCGTAACCGGCACGTTGGAGATGGGCGTGAGTTCCACCGGGCCGCCAGCCTCGTGGATCTTGCGCTCCAGGGAACCCGGGACGCCCGCGGCCTGCGGCTGCGGGTTCTGCTGATCGTTGATCAGCTTCAATGTGCGCGTGATTTCCTGCTTTGCAATGAACGACGAAGGATCAATGCCCGCAGCTTTCTGGAACTCGGCCAGCGCATCTTGCAGTTTGCCTTCCTCGCGCAGCTGCTGGCCACGGTGCACCGCTTCCGCGCCGGCGTCAAAGCGGGAGTGTTCGAAGGCAGCCCGGTAGCGCAGGTCCTTGGGCTTTAACTGGTAGGCTTGGCGGAAGAAATCGAAGGCCGCTTCGTATTGCTGGCGAGCCTCGGCATCCCGTCCTTTGTCGTAGAGATCTTTAGCCTTGTCGGCAAGGAGGGGGAGGGCGGCGAGCGCAACCAGCAACACCACCAGCGCCGGTCGCGACATGCGTGTCATTCGGTGATCCTCACGGAAGAACCTCATTGTTGAAATTTCTGCGGACAAGCAGTTTTCCCGCGTAGTAGCGCCGTCCCGTCAGCGGAATGGCGCGGGAAATCTACTCAAAGCACAAAAAAAATCGCGGTACGCCGATTATAGCATCGTGAATTATGACGCCCATGTGCTTGCACAGGCGCGGGTTACACACTTTGGTCCTACGACTTAAGAGCACCTATCCAGTTGGGCACTTCCAAGCTTGAATCTCGGCTCTGACCTCCACCTCATGGCACTCGATTGCCTTTGATCGGAAGCCTCAGGTACCAACTCGAAGCTCCGCTTCCTGCTGTTAATATTGAAGTTGCGATCACCTCATGGCACGTCAATCCGCACATCCGACTAAACAGAACCCGGAGAAATCTCCACGGCGTGACCCCACGGCCAGCGGACACAGGGATGCCTCCGTTAATAGGATCGCTTCACATAACTATTTCTTGCTGGAAAAATTTGAGGCTGGCGTCGCTCTAACCGGGACCGAAGTGAAGTCCATCCGAAATGGGCGGGCTAACCTTAAGGACGCGTACGGCTTAATCAAGGATGGTGAACTCTGGCTGCTGAACTGCCATATCAGCCCCTATGAGCACGGCAGTTATTCCAACCACGCCGCGTTGCGCACGCGCAAGCTTCTAATGCACCGGGAGGAGATCCGGAAGCTGATCGGCAAGACGCAGCAGAAGGGACTCACACTCATCCCCACCCGCATGTATTTCAAAAACGGTAAAGTAAAACTTGAATTGGCGCTAGCTAAGGGCAAGCAGCTCTGGGATAAGAGAGAGACCGAACGCCGGCGCACCGCTGATAAAGAAGCGCGGGAAGCGGTCGCCCGTGGCAGAGCTCGGAGTTAATGCGGCCCGTCAGCCCACGCGCAGACTCATATCTCTGTTTTGTAATTGAGACCCGCCATCAAGATCGTCAATCTCAAAGCGAATATGCCTTCGGTTGCAGAGGCATTGCAGCGGCTAGAAGACGAGCTTCCATCAGCTCGCCAGCACAATCAGCTTGTGCTCAAGATCGTTCATGGGTACGGATCCAAGGGAGTTGGTGGGGATATTCGGATCGCGGTCCAGAAGCGTTTGCGAGAGATGCTCGAGGCCAAGCAGATTCGTGGCTGCATTTTCGGCGAAGACTGGTCGAAGAGCTGCGATGAAGTATGGAAGCTGCTGCAGGCTCGGCCGGAGTTGAAGAGCGATGCGGATCTAGGGCGCTGCAACCGCGGAATCACGATTGTGCTGCTGTAGGTCGACAGCCAGTCTGACCTTTCAGTTCCGTTGGCGAGCATGAACAATGAACCGCTTTGGTGCGGATCCAATGTAATTGAAGGGATAACAGGTGACCAGCGTCAGCTCCTCCCCAGCGTTCTGCCGAAGCACCCCCGTATCGCTCGGCTCGACCACCTCGGTGCTTTCCACTGCATATTGAAAAATCCCGGCGGGCGTTTCGAAGCTGAGCCGATCCCGAACCCGAATCTCTCGAAGTGAGCGGAAGAAAGTGTCGCGATGGGCGGCAATTCCGACATTGCCGCTCAGCCCGGGAAGAGCCGTACCTGGAATATGCCCGGCTGCGACGTCGAGAACACTCGAGTCTGCCCCCTCAAGGACAATCACTGAGACATTGACGCGTGGAATCTCAAGACGTCCAATCATTTCTCCATGGCGAAGCGGGATGGAGGCTGCATGCGCTAGTAGGTCCTCGTGCTGAGGTGACGTGCTAGCCTTGGCAATCTGCTGTTGCAGCACTCGGCTCTCGGCTCTTTGAAAGCACGCCTGGCGCAGCATCAAGTATCCCCAGCATGCAAAAGCGAGCGCGCCCGTCAGAACGAGGACGCGCCCCAAAATCTTTTGCAGTACAGACATGCTATGACTTGCTCGTTTGGGAAACTGTGCGCCCCATCGTGCCCAGGATTGCCGATCCGCTAACCATGAGGAGCAACCCAAGCAACGGCAGGACCAGATAGTTTCCGGACGTCTTCGGCAGCATCGCAGCGTGCGTCGGCTGAGGCGCGGTGTTCTCGGCGAGTACTTCATACTCCGGTTCCTGCTTGGCCAAAACTGGCTCGACAGGAGGTGCGCTCAATTGCGAGACCATTGGAGCAATGGATTCGGTCACTGGCGGCACCATCGCTGGTGGCTCCGGGTTTGCTGCGGCTTCGGTGTCGGCCTCTTTGGCTGATTTGGGATATACGAAGTGGATGCCGTAATTCTCACCGGGATAGAACCAGCTGCGCAATGCTTCCGGCTCGCCAGAAGGCCGTTCTTCAAAAGAGATTACTGGTTTGTCGGTTGTGAGGGCGCGGTAATCGGGAGCCGCTTCAATTGTCGCCAGAACTTGCTTCTGGTTTTGGGTGAAGATCTGGACAACGTGGCGGTCCTGGCTGTTTGCGATCTTGAACACATAGGTGCCCGCTGGCAGCACTCTGCCCGGCACCTCGACTGGATTGCTAAAGGTCACAAGGGTTTGTTTGTCCCACTGGTCTGCACGAGCTACCGGCACGAGAATTGAGGCGACAAATATCGCCAACAAGTTCAACCACACAAAACTAAGTCTGCTATTCATTTTGTCTCCACCTTATTTTGGAATGGTCCTATGGCCGTGATCACGGGCTGCGCGGAACGCTACGTTCCTTCCACGGAGAAGCCTGCTTACGCTAAGGACGACGAATAACGCTTGAGGCGGGGAACAGAAGGGGACACCAGAATTCGAAACCTGGAAAACCTAAATGCATCCCGCCGCAGCCAATATCGCAGAGAACAGTAGCGGAGCAAAGGTAACCAAGGTATTTCGCCGCTGGGGTTGAACTTGTGAGTAAAAGGAGAGAACTCGGCATCAAGAGCTTTTTCTGAGCGTGTAGACAAAAGCCCACTCACGGGCATCTCTGTGCGAGTTACTGTTGCGCGCGCAACCTAGGTGTTTTCTGGCAACTCTGAAGTTGGAGCCGGTTCTGCGGGAATTGCTGTAGCAGAGTCGGGCGCGGGCGCCAGGGGAACTATGGTTGGCTCGACCGAATGTACTTCGACCACGGGAACCAGCATGCGCTGTTGCCAGTACGAGACTGCCATGCCGCGCTGCCAGAAACGGGGGATGAGCAATAACAGCATGATGAACTGGATCAGGAGAAACGCTCGCGTCACGCTATCTGCGGGGATGACCTGCATCCAGAACCAGAGTCCTGCCGCCAGAATGATCGCCGCCACGACTGTTGCTACCACGTAGCTGCCCAGTAGGCGGCCCAAGCTCCGAAATGTATGCCGGAAACCGGCAGCGAGCGATCTCCGCACTGCCTTCTCATCATTTAGGACCACATCGGTCTCCGCCAGGTCGAACCAGATGCGCAGCGTGGTCATAATCAGGAAGATGACGAGCAGTCCAATCATTCGCAACGTGAAAGGAAGGAGTTCGTTCGTGCTCTCTTCTGCCTTGGTGCCGATAGCTCCATTGGCGGCGAAGAGTAGCCCCGCGATTACGCCCATCACGATCCCCGCAATGATCATCAGGCGGATGAAGCGCCACAGATTGCGTCCGCAGGCGCGGAAGAAATCTTCTAGCGGAAGCCGGTACGTGGACGCATACCCGGCGAAGACGCCAGGAAGGAACAACGTTGTCAGCAGGAAGAATACAAAAGCCAGCCAGAGCGCTGGGGCAGTCACCGTAATCATGGGGCCGAATTCCGGACGCGCCAGCAGATCCAAAAGTACGCCGAGGCGAAATCCCTGAGTAAGCCCTTCGCTGTACAAGCTGTGATCGAGAATCTTGTGCGCGCTTTCTCGGAACGCAGAGGTACCCAGAATCGCCAGAAAAAGATTCAGCACCCAGAACCAGACGATGTAGCGCTTGTTGGCGAGGACCGTGCGCAGTCCGGTGCTGATCAGGTTGCGCCTGGTGTTTTCCACTCTGAAGGTGTGTGCCATGTTCGTTGTCGTTACACTGCCCACCAGGCAAGAACTTGGCTTGCCAACTGGGTCAGGAACAGCCAGTAGTTTGACAGCTTGTAGGTTGGCCTGGTGTTGGCCTTAACGACGAAGCTATTGTTGAACTTGTTGCGATCGAGTTGCACAGTGTGGTCGGGATCAATCTCCGCCGACACGACCTGCGCCTTCTTTAGATATCCGAAGCGAGTCCATCGACCTTGTCCATCCCAGTGCTCGCGGATGGTTTCTCCGTTGTCGAACTTGATCTCCACTGGGATCGGCATCGTGAAATCTTCCTTGCGATGCAGCGTTACATAGGACTGGTAAAGAGTATTGTCTTTGCCCTTCCCTGCTTTGTCGTTCTTCTTCCCTTTGTCCGCCTCGTACCAGTTCGCGGGAAACGAGTTGACCTTGAGAACCTCGTAGTCGAGCACTTGCGAGCCGTAGACGGCCTGATTGAAATACCAGCGCAGATCCTTGCCCGAGGCTTCCTCGATGGTCTTCAGAAAATCTTCTTTTGTGGGATGGGTGAAGCGATACTTCATGAAATAGGCATGCATCGCCTTGGCCATCGTCTCTTCGCCGATAATGCCTTCGAGCGTCAGCAGGACCGTCGCGGTTTTGCCGTAGGTGATGCCGGCGTAAGAATTTGAGCTGACGTAGTCGTACGCTTTCTGAGCCATGGCATCGCGATCGGCTACGGCTTCATAACCGAGGCGCTGGCCCTCGCGTTCGCCGAGCGTCGCTCCCCCCACATCGAGCATAGAGGTGTTCTTGCCGAGGATTGAATCCAGGACCTTCACTTCGGTGTAACTGTTGATGCCTTCGTCCATCCAGGCATCCTCAAACTCATTCGTGGCGACCATGCCATACCAGTACTGGTGCCCGAACTCGTGCTCGACCACCACTTCCAGTAAGTGGATACCTTGGGGCGCAAACCAACTGCTGTCGCCGGTGATGAAGGTTGGATATTCCATGCCGCCGGCCGCCGAATCCGGCTCAGGGTCGACGACAGTGAGTGTCTTGTATGGATAAGGACCGTAGAACTTTTCGAAGCGATCGAGGGTCTCGCGCGTGATGCGCTCGTGGCGTTCGGCCTGGCTCCAGTGCGCGGGCTGCATCAAAAACCGGAGCTTGATCGGGCCCATCTGCGCCTGGTAAGTGGATTCGCGCACTTTGTACCGCGGGCTGACCGTCCAGGCAAAATCGTGGATGTCATCACCGTGATAGGTGACCGTTTTCGTGTTATCGGCGTTATCCACACTGCTGACTTCGACTCCGCTCGCTCCAATCACTTCGTACTTTGGCACGGTCAGCTTTACGTCGTAAACGCCAAAGTCGGCAAAGAATTCCGTGGTGTTGTGATACTGGTGACAATTCCACGCTCCATGCCACCACACCCCTACTTTGGGGAACCACTGGCCGCTTAAAAGGAAGTCACGCTTCCATCCCGAACGCGCCTGGGTTTCTGGAAACTTTGTGACAAAGGCGATCCTGAACTGCACGTAGGCACCGGCCGGGATGGGTTTCGTGACCCGTAGATCGACCACCGTCTTATCATCTTTATTGCCGTCATCCGGTGCGATGAACTGCAGGTTCTGCGTCAGGTCACCCTGGCCTACGACTTCAATGCTCTTGATGTCCTCAGACCCGTAGTCTTTGGGCTCCCAATCCTGGTACCCGGTATCACGGCTCCCCTTGAGTTTCGCGTCGCGAACGAACGTCGCTTTCGGCTGAAAGGCGTTCTGGTACAGATGGAAAGGAAAGTGATCCAGTGCCTGGCCAGTCTGGTTGTGGTAGGTGAGAACCTCTGTGGCGTTGACTGTATGCGTGCCGGCGTCGTATTTCGCGTCAATTTCATAATGCACGACGCGCTCCGACATTGGGGTAGGAGAGTTGATGGCCAGAGTTGTCTCGGGAATCGCGACAGAGTCAGCCGCGGACGAAGCGGCAGCAGTATGCGCTTTGCTGGCAGCTGCACTTTGCGGCGCCGCGTTGACGGCATCCCGTGTGAATGATGCCGCAAGAACTACCGTGAGAGTGATCGCCAGCGTGGTGGTCTTCCATCCAATCAGCATGCAATCGTCACCTGATAGGGGCTGCGGCCTTGAATCATACCTGAGCGCAGTACGATCGTCACCCGCCCGACATTCTGGCGCTCCCCGGAAATAGCGAATTTGCCGGAGTCCTGCACAAAGCAGATAGGGAGTACAATCCTCCGCAAAACATTGCCGGCTTCGGATCCACTGCTGTCGGCAGCCATGAAGGAGCGCTTATGGACCCTGTTCGGCAAGGCGATATTAGTCTTCTACAGCATCCCGCATCCCAGGAGCTGCTCCGTTCCAAGATTCCCGCCAGGCTTGCTTATGTCTGGACCGACGGAAGTCCGCGCGTGGTGCCCATTTGGTTTCATTGGAACGGACGCGAACTCGTGATGGCCTCGCCCCCAAAAGCTCCCAAGCTGAAGGCACTCGCCAGCAATCCAAAGGTGGCAATTACCATTGACGACAATACCTTCCCGCACAAAGTCCTGCTGATCCGCGGAACCGCGAAACTGGAAAATATAAGCGGAATTGTTCCCGAGTATGAAGCTGCAGCCGCCCGCTACTTCGATGCCGAACTGGCTAAGGGCTGGCTGACACAATTGCGTGGAAAAGTGACGGAGATGGTGCGTATCACGATCACGCCGCAGTGGGTCGGACTGCTCGATTTCCAAACCCGCTTCCCCAGTGCGCTGGCCGGTTAACGACGGGTCAACCTGTTCGCGAAGGGGGCTTTCCCTTCCAGCAACTCAATCGCACTCGACATGGGCGAGTTCCCCTCCCCGCTTGCGCTTTTCGCGCCAGCGCGACGATACTAAAAAGGACCATTAAATTTCAAAATTATGAAGACCACAATCTCTCTGTCCGCCCCCGCCGATGTCGAAACAGAATCCCTTGTCGCCGTTGTCCTGGATCAGGCAACGTCGACTTCCGGCGATACGAACAAGAAACCCGAGTTGAAGATCGCGGCCACGGATCCCGCGTTGCAGTCGGCGGCCGCCGATCTGTTAGCTAGCGGTGAAGTTGCCGGAAAGCCGTTCGAAACGAATTTGCTGCACAAGCCTGGAGGTTTGAAGGGCAAGCGATTGCTGTTGATATCCGGTGGAAGCGCCAGATCATTTTCAGCTTACGATCTGCGCCGCATCGCCGGCGCCGCGGTGCGCACCCTGAAATCACGTGGCATTCGCAGCTTCGCCTTTGTCGCACCGGCTGGCATCGGCGCGGCAGAAGCAGTGCGCGCTATCGTCGAAGGGGCGCACGTCGGCAACTTCGATCCCGACTACTATCGCAGCGACCGCAAAGATCAGAAGATTGACGCCGTAACCGTAATCACCAGCGGCGATAAGGGTGCGCTGGAAAAAGCCGCGACCGAAGCGCAAGTCATCGGAGCATCCCAGAACTTCACGCGGGATCTGGTCAACGAACCTTCCAACCGCATGACTCCGACCATCCTCGCCGAGCGCGCGAAACAAATGTGCGCGGAAGTTGGATTGAAGTGCGAGGTGTATGGGGCCGACAAGATCAAAGAAATGAAGATGGGCGCCTTCTGGAGCGTCGCCCAGGGTTCTGATGAGCCCCCTGCACTGATCGTTATGACCTACGAACCCGCGGGCGCGCCGCCTAAGCCCGTACTCGGCCTGGTGGGAAAAGGAATTACCTTCGACACCGGCGGCATTTCGATCAAACCCGCTGACGGCATGGAGAAGATGAAATACGACATGGCCGGGGGAGCGACCATGATCGGCGCGATGCGCGCCATTGCGCTGCTCAAGCCGAAAGTGAAAGTCATTGGAATCGTGTGCGCGACCGAAAACATGCCTTCGGGAAAAGCGCAAAAACCGGGCGACGTGCAGATTGCCATGTCCGGCAAGTCCATCGAGATCATCAACACCGATGCGGAAGGAAGGCTGGTGCTGGCCGACGGTCTGTACTACGCGCGCCAGCTCGGCTGCACTCATCTGGTCGACGCCGCGACTTTGACCGGAGCCGTAGTAGTTGCGCTCGGCTACGCCAATGCCGGAGTCTTCGCCAACGATGACGACATGTACACACGCTTTCACAGCGCAAACGCCAAAGCTGGCGAGAAGATGTGGCGCATGCCGTTGGACGATGAATATAAAGAGCAGATTCGCTCATCCATTGCCGACATCATGAATACCGGCGGACGTTGGGGGGGCGCCATTACGGCAGCGATGTTCTTAAAAGAATTCGCAGAAGACACCCCGTGGATTCACCTTGATATCGCCGGCACCGCCTGGACGGAAGAACAGAAACCCTGGATCGCTAAAGGCCCGTCCGGCATCGCTCTGCGCAGCCTGGTCGAATTCGTGAAGAGCTTCGCGGCCTGACAAGACCGCACCGGCGAACATTGCCGATACAAGGGCTGCTGGCTTTTTGAAATGTCTCTGCGCGCACGACGTTGAGGGAACGAGTTGTCATTGCTATAATCAAAACGTTCCGCACGCTTCCGCATTGGATTAGAAGCTCGGTCTGCAATCCCGCACATCGGCGTGAAGTGAACAACCCCTCGTAACCCGGCCTGATGGCGGGTACCGAATGTGGCCAGGTAGCTCAGGTGGTAGAGCGCAGCCCTGAAAAGGCTGGCGTCGGCGGTTCAACTCCGTCCCTGGCCACCATCATTCTAAAAGACTTAGTTGAATACTCTTCGATCCGGTCAGTCCGCATTCAGTCCGCATTCGCGAAACGCTTCAAACGCCCACTCCGCAGCTGAATGACACAGAAAAACTTAGGCCGGTGTGATTTTTCCCGAGTCCGCTTTCAGTCCGTTTTGGTCCGTCGCATGTGATATTAGCGGCCACCCTTTGGGGAGGGCCCGAACATTCTTTCGACTACTTCAACCGTGGAACGCCCTTGCCCCAGGTCTCCGGCGGCGCCAGTTCTCTCCTGATTGCCGGAGTTGTCATATCGCGATCATTCGAATGAAATATGCGAGCGCCCTGCGAAATCAGATAGTCCGCGGTGCGAGCGGCCAATGCCTGAATTGTCAACCCTGGATTGGCCGATCCCTGCGTGGGCATAATGCTGCCGTCACACACGAAGAGGTTGGCGATGTCGTGAGTGCGTCCGAACTTGTCGGCGACGGAAGTTGACGGGTCCGAGCCCATGCGAGCTGCGCCGACCAGGTGTGCGTAACGGGCCTCTTGCACTACCTCGGTGGCACCCGCAGCAGCCATGACTTCCATCGTTTTTTCCTTGGCGAATTTGATCAACTTCTTGTCGTTGTCGTGCAAGTTAAAACTCACATGAGCCACGGGCAGGCCGAAGCGGTCCTTTTCGTCGGCGAGTGTCACGCGATTTTCGGGCCAAGGGAGAATTTCGCCGAGGAGACCAAAGGCGGCCCAGTGGTTGTAATCCATCATCTCGCGCCGTAATCCCCATCCCCATGCTTTCTTGGACGCCAACATCTGCTTCCCGAAGGCGAGAGGTAAGGGGCCGACAGTCTGGATTGCGAATCCTCGAGCAAAGTCATTTCTGGGGTCGGTCTCATAAAACTCTTCCGTTAGCGCATGCGCGGGAGGTGCCTTGTACATGCGAACGGGTTGATCGAAACGGCCCAGTACTACATTTCCAGCCTGCGCCATGAGATACCGCCCTACACTCCCGCTTGAGTTCGCAAGCCCGTTTTCGAATCCCGGACAAGCGGAGTTCAGCAGCAGCCTCGGTGTTTCAATCGCATATCCGGAAACGATCACCGCCTTTGATTTCTGGAAGTGTGCTTTGCCTTCGTGATCGAAGTAATGGACGCCGGTAACGCGGCCTTCCTTGCCCAACTCGATGCGTGAAGCCATACAGTGGTCGCGGATCTCTGCGCCTTGCTTCAGAGCATCGGGAACATGCGTAATCAGCGTGCTGGCCTTGGCGCCGACCTTACATCCTTGGATACAGAAGCCGCGATAGATGCAGTGCGGCCGGTCTCCGTGCGAACCGGACAAGATGGCGACCGGCCCGCCGATCGAAACCGGGATGTTCAGGGCCGAGCAGCCACGAACG
>JAICJP010000447.1 GCA_025928375.1 Candidatus Sulfotelmatobacter sp. | reverse complement strand
TCGCGCCTGCTGCTAGGGATTCCCTTTTCGGCAACGTTGCTGATCATTTTACTGGCGCACGAGATGGGGCACTACTTGCTATGCCGCTACTATCGAGTACGGGCCACGCTTCCCTTTTTCATTCCTGCACCGACACTGATCGGAACATTGGGAGCGGTGATTCGGATTAAAGCGCCGATCCGATCGCGCGCGGCGCTGTTTGACATTGGCATTGCGGGGCCGATCGCGGGATTCGTGGTAGCCGTCATCACGCTGGCCCTGGCCATGACGGTCTCGAAGCCTCTGGCCGCAGGCGCTGCGGGATCGGACATTCGCTTAGGGTACCCAGGGATTTTCTACCTCGTACAGCATGCGTTAAGAATGGTTTCCCCAGGCCATGGAATCTCCAGCCTGCCGCTGAGCAAGGTATATCTGCATCCTACGGCGATTGCGGCATGGGTAGGGATGTTCGCAACTGCGCTGAATCTGCTGCCAAGCGGGCAACTCGATGGGGGACACATTGTGTACGCTCTGGCGCCACGCATCCATCGAGTCGTTTCGTGGCTCACTGTATTCGCACTTGTGCTGCTGGGCAGGATGTATGCGAACTGGTGGGTGTGGGCGGGGCTTCTGTTCGTGATGAACGTGTTTACGCAGCGGCAGCGGCAAGCGCCAAGTTTCCCTGATCTGCCGGCCAGTCGGTGGCCGTTGGCGCTGCTCGCGGCGATCATGCTGGCTCTGACGTTCACGGTTGCTCCGTTCGAAGTGATCTGGAAATAATCACGAACCGGAAGTTACATCAGCCAGAGTGCGTCCATGTCGACGATAAGCTGCGTGCGCGGGATCTTGTGCTGAGCGGCATACGCAAGCATCGCCCGCAAGGTGGTATTGAGCTTCTCACGGCTGGGCGATCTCAGAATGAAGTGGTAACGATAATCCCGCTTCAGGCGCATGATGGGCGCGGCCGCGGGGCCCAGGACGCGCACGGTTTCATGCCGCGTCTGATTGAACCATTGGCCGAGTAATCCGGACCATTCGAGAACTTCGTCGAGCTGATCGCCGCGGACCAGCACGTTCGCCAGGGCGGAGTAGGGAGGGTAGTGCATCCAGCTGCGGAATTGGAGTTCCTTCTCGTAGAAGCCGATGAAGTCGTGTTGCGCGGCGAACTGCACGGCGTAGTGATCCTGAAAGTAAGTTTGCAGAATGACCTTGCCGGGAGACTGGCCGCGTCCAGCCCTTCCGGCAACCTGGGTAAGTAGCTGGAAGGTGCGCTCCGCGGCGCGGAAGTCAGGCAGGCCGAGAGCTACATCGGCACCCACCACACCGACCAGCGTCACACCGTGAATGTCGTGACCTTTGGCAATCATTTGAGTGCCGACGAGAAGATCAAGCTCGCCCTCATTTAAAGCGCTCAGGGTGCGTTCGAAATCCTGGTGGCCACGCACGGTGTCGCGGTCAAGGCGGGCGATGCGGGCTTGCGGAAACATTCCGTGCAGCAGTTCCTCCAGCTTTTCTGATCCGGTACCCAGGAAATAAACGTACTCGCTGCCGCAGTGCACGCAAGATTTCGGCACCGGCGCTGTATAGCCGCAGTAGTGGCACACCATCTTGTGCTCGCGCTTGTGGTGGGTGAGTGCGATCGCGCAATTGCTGCATTCCAGTTTCTTGCCGCAGGTGCGGCAGAGCACGACGGGGGAGTAGCCGCGGCGGTTGAGCAAGACCATCACTTGTTCGCGGCGCTCGAGACGGGCCGCAATCTCGTGTGACAGCTTGCGGGAGATTACCTGTTCATGTCCGGTTTCCTGGAACTCCATCCGCATATCGACAATTTCTACCTCGGGCAGCGGACGGTTCTCCACGCGATCGGGAATCTCGATCAGCGCGTATTTATTCTTTTTCGCATTAAAGTAGGACTCGAGCGATGGTGTGGCGGAGCCCAGAACCACGACCGCATTGGACATCTTGGCGCGCATGACGGCTATGTCACGGGCGTGATAGCGCGGGGTTTCTTCCTGCTTGTAGGAAGAGTCGTGCTCTTCATCGACGATCAGCAGGGCCAGATCGTCCACCGGAGCGAAAACGGCTGAGCGCGTGCCAACCACGATGCGCGCATCGAGGCGCTTGATGCGATGCCATTGCTCGGCGCGCTCGCGATCGCTTAACGCGGAATGCAAAATGGCTACTTCGTCGCCGAAGATCTGGTGCAGGTCGGCGGCTACCGCTGGAGTCAGGCCAATTTCGGGGACCAGCAGAATGGCGGAGCGGCCTGCATCCAGCACGGCACGCATGACGGCCAGATAAACCGCCGTTTTTCCCGAGCCGGTCACGCCATGCAGCAGCATGCCTGAGAACTGGCGCGCTTCCACGGCTTCACACAGAGTTTTCAGCGCGTGCTTTTGCGCGTCGGTGAAATCAAAATCGAATGGAGAAGGACGCGCCTTGGCGCGGGATACGGCGAACTCAGCGGCCTGCTCGACGATTTCAACCAGGCCGCGCCTGACCAGCGTTCCCAGCGTGCTGCGAGGCACGTCGAGCGCCTGCAAGGCGTCCACCGGAAGCTTGCTGCCCGAGGAGGCCAGAGCCTCCACGAGGGTGCGTTGATTGTCGTTCAATTTACCTTCGACCGATTTCAGCAGCGCGACCTTGATCGTGCGCTTCGCGTCTTGCGGGGCCGAGATATCTTCGCGGCTCAGCCACTTTTTGCGGACCATACCCTCGAGAATTCTGCGGGGAACTTTCGTTGCAGATCTTAGAGTCTGGTCCCGCACCAGATCGCCGTCCGAGCCCGCCATGTAGTCGAGCACTTGAAATTCCAGCATCTGCTCTTCCGGAGTGCGCTGGGAGCGAGCGGAGGATCCGGACATGCCTGCCAGGTGCAACGCGCTCTGGCCGTGGTCGGTGATGCGATATCCGATGGTGCGCTTGAATTCAGCCATCAAGGGCAGCATGGTGCGGCAGACTTCACCGAGCGGCGCGAGGTAGTAGTCGGCGATCCAGCGAGCGAGGCGAAGAAGTAATTCATCCAGGACCGGCTCGGGGTCGAGCACGCTGATGATATTTTTGGTTATGATGGCCGGCTTGCGTTCGTGCAGTTCGACGACGATGCCCGTCATGCGTTGCTGGCGAAAAGGCACCAGCACGCGTCCGCCCACGATGGGGGCGGCGTCTGCCGGGACACGGTAGGTGAAGACCATGTCCAGGGGGACGGGAAGGGCTACGTCGCAGAATTCGGGCATTGGGGGAAGGATAAAC
>JAICJP010000139.1 GCA_025928375.1 Candidatus Sulfotelmatobacter sp. | reverse complement strand
AGTAAACATCACGGCCAGGGAGAGGAATAACCCAGCATAAGGGACTGCAAGCGGCATTTGGCGGAAAAGACTGTACACCAGATTGGCTGCCACAATCAGGCAAAGCAGGCCCGACACTACAACCGCATTCACCATCCAGGTCGTACCGAAGAGAAGCGCCATCTTGCTGACAATCTGAGCTTCCAACAGCATGAATCCTGCCCCGAGGAAGAGAAAATGAGCGTCGACGCCGGCACCCTCGCCGGTGGCCTGGCGGAGAAACCATCCAAAAACAATCAGAACCGCCAGCGAAACCAAGATTACGCTAATGGGGAGACCAGGTTCATGCTGATACAAGTAGGGCCAGTCGTCACTGGTAAGGCGGGCGGACTGCAGCGGCAAGTTGCGGTGCGCCGGTAAGTAGGCCGCCAACCAAGGTTCGAAGATGGCTTTCGCCAGGCGCTCGCGTGAGCCAGCCACAAAAAAGCGACCGGAGCTGTCGAACCCCCCACCCTCGGTCTGAAATTGCACGGGCTCCTGATGAAACGAATCCTGGATCAGGTTGAACAGGCGCCCCGCAATCCAGGGATTGTCAACCTGAAACTTCACGATCAACAGGCCATCGGGTCGCAGTAATTCTTTTACGCGCTGAAAGGACTCGCGGGTGTAGACGTAATTGTCGATACGGATGTTGGTGAAATGGGAAGTCGTGGTATGTGAATCGAGCAGAGAAAATACGATGAGATCGAATTGATCATGGCTGTTCTGAATGTAATTGCGAGCGTCGTTGAGAGTGACGTGGACTCGCTGGGATTGATAAGGATGCTCGGGGTGAAGTTCGCGACCCAATTGAAGGATTAAGGGATCGATTTCGACAGCTTCGACTCGCCCGGCCCCATTGCGCAGCGCAGCGGCAACGTCATTTCCCATCCCTGAACCCAAAACCAGCACCGAGGGCGGAGCGGGATAGAAGTGGTAAGGCATGGTGTATGAATTTCGGTCCACGGGAAAGCGGGAGAAAACTTCTGGGCGCGACTGCACAAAAGCGGGCGATAAGTTGACGATCTTCTGGTACCAGGTATCGTTCGTCATCAAATTGTAGGCATCGACTTCACCGTTGTTCATCACGGGCTGCAACACCAGTTTCTGATATGGGGACCAGTATGTGGTGGCATGGCGATGATCGGGAATGGCCAGCAAGCAGACGCAGCCGAGAAAAGTAGCGGACAGAGCTCTCTTCCCGGCCGGGTGCTTCCAAAATATCAGCACGGCGAAGATGCCTGCGAATAGAAACCAGACCCAGGGAGACTGATGCAGGAAGCACAGGAACGTGAATCCCGCAATTCCGACCAGGCTGGCCACTACGTTGACGCTATAAGCTCTGACCCCGTTGGGAGAATTTTCCAAATACCATCCCACGAGCTGCCCGAACGGAATAAAAATTGTGGCGATGACGGCAAACAGCGGCACAACCACCATCAGGGCCAAAAGCATCCCCGTCCAACTCGCCGGCATGGACGGAACACCCCAGACGTGGACCTCAACCCCGCCCCCGATCAACTGGGGTAAGGCGGCCATGGTTCGGCGCAGGGGCGAGATAGGAGTCTTCAGAATGATCGTCAGCAGAAGCAGCGGCGCGATGATCGCGATCAGTTGCACCCGGCGGCGCGAGAAATAGCAGCCCAGCCCAAAGCCCAGAAAGCATGCTACCAATACGAAATTCTTGAAGTAAGCAAATATCCTGATCTCGGACGAGACCCAGCGGATCATCAGCATCTCCAAGAACAAGCTCAAAACACTGACGAGAATCAGTTGCCGGTAAGTGAAGGCACCAAGATCCTGGGGCGAGACCTCCAGTCGAGATGCCGTACGCGCACTACCGCGGCGCGGGAATACTCGATAGACCACCACCACGGCAAGTGCGGACACCAGGAAGAGAAGAGTCAGGGAAACAAACGAGTGGGTGAACGTCTCCATACGGCTGAGCAGACCTCATCGGAGCTTTGGTTCGGGAGTACTTCAACCATACCAGAATGGTGCTTATTCCACAGGGGGGGAAGGTTAGCCTCTGTGGTAACTGCATGCCAGAACAAAAAGGACGGCCGTTAGGCCGTCCTTGCGGGTGAACTAGTTAGCTCGCGTGGCTTTTCAATACCTCGACCGCCTTGTTCAGCTGGTCGTCCACACTGTTCTTGGGCTTAGCCTGATCCTCTGCCGGGGCCGTGCCGCCATCTTCGTCGTCGGTGGCAGCCACATCATCGGGAACGTCCGCGACCACGACATTGGGCGTCACCGCTGTGTCCTGGATCGCTTTTCCACTGGGCGAGTAGTACTTCGCCACGGAAAGGATCAGCGCTCCGCCGTCGGGAAGATCGATCGTCTTCTGGATCGAACCGTCGCCAAAGGTCTTGTCGCCGACCACGTCTCCCCGGGCATTCTCGAGAATCGCCGCCGCCACGATTTCAGCCGCACCCGACGTGCCGCGATTCACCAGCACTGCCATCGGCAGCGTGGTGATTGCCTTGGAAGCATCGGCATTGAAAGCTTCCCGCGGAAACTTCTGCCCTTGCAGATAAGTGATGGTCCCGTGGTTCAGGAACAGGTTCGCAACGGCAACCCCCTCGCTCTCGTCGCCTTCCGCGCAGTTGCGCACATCGAGAAGAATCTTCTTGGCTCCGGATTTTTCCAGCGCCTTCACCTTGGCCGCGATCTCTTGCGCCTTGCCCTTGGTGAGTGCTTCGGCCTTGATATAGCCAATGCCGGGCTCGTCCATCATTTTGTCAGTGACCGGCGGAATGCCGACCACGTCGCGAGTAATCGACATTTTCTGCGGCTCGGCCTTGCGCGCTCGCACCACCTGCACATTGAGAGTCGTACCCGGAGCTCCGCTCAGCAGATTCCGGATTTCCGGCAGCGACATATCGCGCGTACTCTGGCCTTCAATCGCTTCGAAAATGTCGGTAGGCTCAATTCCCGCTTTCTCCGCTGGCGATCCCGGCAGCACCGCCACTACCGCCGCATATCCGAAGCGCTTCGAAACCACCGCGCCAATTCCCGCTTTGCCTTCCGCCCGGTGATTCTTGAATGTCTTGTACGCTTCCGCCGTCATGTAGCTGGAATTCGAGTCGAGCGACTCCAGCAGTCCATGCAGCGCGCCGTCCGTCACCTTGGGAATGTTGGGTTCTTCCACGTACTCGCCGCGAATCCGCGACAGCACTTCGCTGTAAACCTGCAACTGGCGATACGAGCCGTCGTTCGACGAGGCGTGAACGCCTCCCATCGATCCGACAACTACAAAGAGGAGAACGGCAAATGACGTAACGAGGATCGCTGCTTTGGTTTTCATGGACATCTGTGTGTGATCTTCTTCCGGAAGGAATTGCTTCCCGCGAACTCTGATCATTATATCTCTAGATGCTATAGGGAAGATCCTGGCTGCTCTATCTGAGCCTCTTCGGTAACAATGTAGCGGCCGGGTAGGGACAGCCGCCATCTGCGGTCCGGGGTACGCCCTCCACAACTGCCTCAGAAGGCAAGCATCAACATAACAAACAACTTACGTCATTGCCCGGGCTTGAACTTAACCGTAATCTGCGTTTGCACCGACACCGGACGCCCATTCAGCAAATACGGTCTGAATTTCCATTGTCTGACGGCTTCGATGGCGTTGCGCGCAAAGACCAGCGATCCCTGCATGAATTTGGCGTCCTGAACGCTGCCGTCCCTTGTAATGAGGACCTGCAGGACAACCGTTCCTTGTTGCCCCTTCGCAGTGGTCGGATAGATTGGAGAAACACTGTCCGCAATGAGCGCTCGCTCCGCCAGTTCAGAGACTTGCACCGGTTCGATGGCAGCGCCCGCGGCATCCATCGGTTTATTGCCGCCAATCGAGTTATTCGACGGCGCAATCTGCGATTTCAGGCTGGGCGGAATCGTCCCCGCCGGGGTTACGGCACGTGGTTCAGTTGTCTGCGCTGGTGAGGGTTTTGGCTGTGTGGAAATTGCCGCAGTCGAAGGTGCAACGGGGTCAGAGTGGGATGCAGTCGGCGTTTCGACGACGGTTACTGCTGGCTGGGCGGCCCTCGCTGAGTGATCGACCGGTGCCCGAAAGGGATCGGAGTTCAGCCCGGCAGACGGAGTGTCTGGATTCTGCACTGCCGGACCCTGCACAGGCGTCTCCGGCGTCGTGGCGGATCCATCCACCGGGACAGCCGACGGGTCCATTACGTTTCTCCCCTGCGGATTGGTTTTCTTGATTGTAGGATCGACCACCGGCACTACCTCGATCTGCGAGGGATCGGTCGTCGCATCGGGAATCGCTTCCGCCACGGGAAGTTTGTACTCGTCCCCCGGACGGGTGAAGCTTTCGTGCTCCACAACCTGCGTCGGCGTAGGAGTCTGAGGATTGAGCCAGGCATGCACCGCTTGTCTTCCATGTCGCCAGAGTCCTTGCAGGCGCGGATGCCACGGAGCCTGCGGGGCGGCCGCGATAGCAATTGCCGCCAGAACCACAGCCGGCACGATCGCGCGCTTGGCAAACGTCAAACCCGATCCAGAGGAATTTGTCGGGCTCCCCTTGTCCCCCTGCATGTACGCAAATAGGTCCGCTTCCTTCTTCTGCTCGCGCTTTTGCGCGTGCAACGCAGGCTCCGGTGTGGGAGGTGGTTTTGGTGCGGGGGACGCGCTCTTGGCCGCGGCGGGAGCTGCTGCATACGAGGAACTCTGCTCATAGCCAAGTAGTTCGGGGTTCCCCCGAGCCGGATCAGGCGCCGCCGGAGGCACTGGAGCCGGAGCCGCCGCAGCCGCCGAACTTCCCGCAGCTTGCCCCCCCAGGCGGTTTTTCAGGTACCACTCTAATCCGCGGCTTCCAGACGGGCTCGACGGCGGTACCGCCGCGGGTTCCCGCTTTTCTGCGACCGATGACGCCATCGGCTCCAGATCTTTCAGTGGAGCGACCGGCCCCCCAGATTCCTCGAGAGTTGCAGGAAGCGTCGTCTCGGTTTCGAAGAGTCCTCCGGGCGCAAGCGCCGGAGTCTGCAGAAAATCACCTGCCCGAAGAGTGGCCTCGCCAGTCGCTTCCGGAATAACCGGAACAATTGGGCTTGACGCTAATGCTGTGGCCGGCCCTTGTTTGCTGCGCAGCAGATCGCGGGCGGTGGTCAAAGTCTCTCGCGCCTGGTTGGCAATAAGCGGCTTTCGCAGTAAAGAGTTGGCTCCAGCGTGCAGCGCCTCGGGCGCATCCGCATCCTTGCTCACAATCGTCAGAGTCAGTGGGCGTTCGGCGGCTTTTCGTTCCCGGGCGGTGTTCAGCAGCACGCCGGCCTCTGGCTGCTGGTCCCAATCGATGATGACGATCTGAAAACGTTGATTCGTGATATGTTCAGCGGCGCTGACCGCCGTCGAACAGAATTCCCCCTCTACGCCTACGCCCGACAAAATCTGGCGAAGGATTGCGGTCGTCTCCTCGTCGGAGGAAAACACCAAGCAGCGAAGCAACATGCTCCTCCAGATTAGGGGGCGGGGGTAACTGGGGCAAGATTACCGTCGGAGTCCCAAACCTGCACCCACAGTAACCGCGAGTACATATACGAGCATGGCGGGTCGGGTAGAATGCTGGGTCCCGAATCCGCCCTGCGGCACAGGCGTGAAATCCGGCCTCGCAAGGGCGACTGACAATAATTATTCAAGTCCGGAAAGGACGGCTGAGGTTCGTAACAGACTCCACCGGCGCCAGTGCGACCTTACTATGCTCGAACAAAATTACTGGCTTTCTACCGCGCAGTTTCCGGTCATCGACCACAGTGCTCCCCTGCCCGAGGTGGTTGACGTGGCCGTAGTCGGGGCAGGATTCACCGGGCTCTCGGCCGCCCGCACATTGGCAAAGCGTAGCGCACGCGTGGCCGTCCTCGAGCAGCACACCGTCGGCTGGGGAGCCAGTTCGCGCAATGGCGGCATGGTTCTCACTGGCATGAAGCTGGGGGTGAACCAGCTCATTTCAAAATACGGCCGGGAGCGCACCCGGCAGATGTACGCCGCCTCCCTGGCCTCGATCGATTGCGTCGAGCAGATTGTGCTGGAAGAAAACATCGATTGCGACTTCGCCCGCTGCGGACATCTGGAAGTCGCCTGCAAGCAGAAGCATTTCGAGACCTATCAGCGCCGGGCTGAGCTGATTGAGGTCGAGTTCAATCACCCGCTGCGCGTCGTGCCCAGGAGCGAATTGCAGGAAGAGATCGGCTCCGCCATTTATTACGGCGGGATGGTCGATCAGGTCAGCGCCGGATGCAATCCCGCCCGCTACGTTGCCGGCCTGGCGGCGAGCGCACTGAAAGCTGGGGCACAATTCTTTGAACAAACGCACGTCGAAAGTATTCAGCGGGATTCCCTGCAAGGTGAGTTGGGATGGAAACTGGCCACCTCCCGCGGCCCGATCTGGGCGCATGAAGTATTCGTCGCCACCAGCGGATACACCGGTCCCGCAACTCCTGCCCTCCAGAAGAAGCTGATTCCCATTGGCTCGTTCATCATCACCACCGAAATCCTGCCGCAATCGCTAGCCAGCGAGTTGAGTCCGCGCCAGCGCATGATCTTCGATTCCAAACACTTTCTGCATTACTACCGGCTCACGCCCGACCGCCGGATGCTCTTTGGCGGTCGCGCCGCATTCTTTCCTGAAAGCGAGCAGACCGTCCGGCGTAGCGCTGAGATCCTGCGCCGCGGAATGCTCCATGTCTATCCGCAGCTGACCGACGCTCGCGTCGAATACGTCTGGGGCGGCACCCTGGATTTTGCTTTCGACATCATGCCCCATGCCGGACAGATCGACGGCATGTACCACGCCGTCGGATATGCCGGCCACGGCGTTGCCATGGCCACGTATCTGGGACAGAAGATTGCCGAGATGATGGCCGGCGACCAAGTGGAGAATCCGTTTGTGGGCATCCCCTTCCCTGAGGCGCCATTCGGCCTCTACTCCGGCAAGCCTTGGTTCCTGCCCTTCGCCGGGGCTTGGTACAAGTTTTTGGATTGGGTAAGCTGAACTACCGCCGTTCACCCCGCAGCCGCCCATTTCGCCACAGCGCCGCAGCGGCCCAATACACTAGCGGCCCAGTCAGCATCGCGATGACCCCGCCAATAGTGGCGAACCAGTCTCCGCCCAGCAGGGCCACGATTGCCATCAGAACCGGAGCGCCGACAACGTAAAACAATCCTGCTCGTCCGCCGGGCACCACAAAAGAACGCGGCAACTCTGGCCTTAATCGCCGAAGCTTCCAGCCGGAAAGCACTGTCAGCACCGTGGTTGCCGAGCGCAGCCAGATATACACCGAGATCAGCTGCCCCAGGCTCTTCCACGACAGCAGCGCATACACCACTGCAGAAGTGATGATCGCCAGCCATGGAGTTCCGTATCGCAAGTGCCTGTGAGTCAGGACCTCCGGCAGATATCCGTCCTCGGCCATGGCGAAAGGCATTCTTGTAGTCGTCAGGATGGTGCTGTTCAGCAGCGCCACGCTGCCGATCATGGCAGCGGCCGCCATACTTGTGCCCAGCCATCGTCCGCCAATCATCCGCGCCGCATCGGAAAAGAATCCGGTGTGCCATTGCTCCCAGTTTCCCGCGGAAGCCAGTCCCGCAAACGCCGGAAGAAAATATGCCGCTATCGATAACGGCACCACCAGTGCCAATGCCCGCGGATACGCCTTCTGCGGGTTCTCCACTTCTTCCGCTACCGTCGAAAGCTGCTCATATCCGGAGTAAAGCCACAATCCCAATGCGAGCCCCACGCCAAAAACTTTGAACCTTCCCTGCTGCGGAACCACCCAGGGATGAAACGGATTGTGATGCCAGTGAGCCAGCCCCATCACGACCATCGTGATGACCGGAATGAAGATTGCAAGCTCCAGCGCAGTAGCGACTTGGCCGACCATCTGGATCCCGCGCACATTGACCCACGTGAGCAGCGTGATGATTCCTAGCGAGAGCAGGTAGTGTTGCCACCACGTCATCTTCGGATCGTAATAAACGAAATAGTCGGCAAACATAACGGCGTATACGCCGCCCAGCAGGAACGATGCCGACCAGTTCCACCACCCCGCCATGAATCCCCAGAAATCCCCGAACGCCGACCGGGTCCAGCGGTAGAAGCCTCCTTCCACCGGCATCGCGGTGGTGAGCTCCGCTGATACCAGTGACACCGGGATGCACCAGAACACCGGCAGCAGCAGCAGGTACAGCAGCGTGATTCCCGGCCCCGAGGTAGTGACCATATCTTCCAATCCGAAGGGGCCGCCGGTCGTGTACGAGAACATCACGAAGACGAGATAAAACAGCCCCGCCTTCCGGAGAGTGGAGGATTTGCTCTGGGTTGCGGTGGTCAAGAGTGGGTCGTACGGAAGGATTGAATTTTGAAGATTGATCGCGACATCAAATTCAACGGCTTCGTTGCCAGTGCCTCAAAAACCTGTTCGGATATCATCGAGGTTGTGCCGCCAGGTATGGCAGATTCCGGTTGGTCTGCTCGGGCGCTCCCAATCCGTACCCGACGAGAAAGGCCTCGTCGACCAGAAATCCGAAGTAATCGGGTTGCAGCGGCACCCTGCGTGCCGATTGTCGATCCAGCAAGGTCGCCAGCTTCACCGACGCCGCTCCTCGCGAGCGCAGATCGCTCATCAGAAAATCCGTGGTAATGCCGGAGTGCACCAATCCCTCGACCAGCACAATATGCTGCCCTTTGATCTCCGGTTCGTGGCTGAAAAAAATCTCCATCACATCGCTGCCCGACCCCGCTTGAGGACGGCTGTACCTGGGCTTCACAAACTGGCACACAACCGGAACGTCGACGGCACGCACCAGGTCAGCCACGAATATGAACGCGTTTTCCAGCACCGCGAGCATCTGGATGGTCTGCCCCTTGTAATCATCCGAAATCTGCCGCCCCAGCTCCTTGACGCGCTTCTGCAATTGTTCGGTCGTGATGATGGGACGAAGGGGCTCAACTCGCGCGCTCATGATGTTTGCCGTGCCTCCCCGGCCCCGACCCACCTTCTCGTAGACACGTAGCTTGCTACGTGTCTACAACCTTTCCGACCCGATCGTTCGTTCCACAATCGCCACCGCCTCGCGCCCCGCCCTAGCCGCAAACCGCGCCGCCACCGGAAACCCGCGCACCCACACAATCTCCTCGCCGCTGACGATCACCGGCCACAGACTGCGCTCCGCCCGCGGCAAATGCCGCTCCTGCAATAATTCCTTCACCTTCTTCGGAGACTTCGTGTGCCTGGGCCAGAAGCGGTCGCCCGCGCGCCAATTCCGCACCTTTAGCGGCGCATGAAGTGACTCCCCGTCCAAAAGGTGCTCCGGATTATACCCCGCATTTGCCGCAACCCGGCTCGCCTCCAGCGTCGACCCAATTTCGCAAACCGTCACCTCGCCCGGAATCGGCAACTCATATTCATAATCCCCCGCCGGCCCCACCTCACTCCGATTGGGAGTTTCAAAAATGATCTGATGTGTATCGCGCCTGACCTTCCACCCCAGCGGCAGCGAGATTTCGCCCCCCGATCCCGCCTCCTGCACCGCAAAGCGCACGATCTCCTCGATGTGCTTAAACTCCAGCGGAATCCCCGCCTCATCCCCAATCGCCTTGATTACCCTGCGCTGCACCGCCACCGGCTCGCCCAGCAGCCAGAGCCGGTCCACCGACGCATTCATCACCAGCCAGGGAACATCGCCGATGTTGGCTTTCAGATCGGACAGCGTTGCGCCAGCTTCAGCTTGCGTGCCGCCGTTCCCCCGAATCTGCACCAGCTCAGATTTTTTCGCCCATGCCGGTTCCGACCAATGAACCCCGGTGCCCATCCATCCTGCAACTTCGTTATCCCAGTAGTCCTCTTCCCCGCGTGCAATCTCCGCCACATCCCCAAGCGTCTCCGCCACCGCAGGATTAAATTCCTTTTCCAGCAGCGGGAGCAGCAGATGCCGTACACGATTCCGTGTGAACTTCGTGCTCAGGTTGGTAGCATCATCCCGCCAGGATTGCCCCAGCTCCCGCAGGTAGCGCTCCAGATCGCGTCGGCGCGTAGTGAGCAGCGGCCGCACAATCTCGCCGCACACTTCTCCATCCTCGTCTTCCACCACCAGAGTCGGATGGATCCCCGCCAGGCCCCGCAGCCCAGCCCCGCGAATCACCCGCAGCAACACCGTCTCAGCCTGATCGTCGAGAGTGTGCCCGGTCACAATCTTTTGGAAGCGCGGCCCGTCAGGGCCGCGAGAGTCTGGATCATTCGCATCGGGCTTTAGCCCAGAACGGTTGGCCCCAAGCAAGCGATGAAAAAACGCATATCGCAATTCCCGCGCAGCCGCCTCAATACTGACCCGCTCCTCGGCCGCGTGCCCCGCAACATCACCACTATCGCAATAGAACTCCAATGCGTGTTCGCGAGCCAATGCGCCCACGAATTCCTGATCGGAATCCGATTCTGCCCCACGCAGCTTGTGATTGAAGTGAACAACAGAGAGGACAATCCCCAGCTCCCCGCGAAGCTCCAACAGAACCCGCAGCAAAGCTATCGAGTCGATCCCCCCGGAAACCGCCACACCAACGCGTTCCCCGGCATTCAGCAACTCCAGTCGTCGGACGTGGAAAAGGATGCGTTCAGCCAGCCAGTGCACCGACCCATGGTACCGCCAAGGTTCATGTAGGGACAGCCCCCTCGGCTGTCCACGCGGAGCGAAGCTCCGCTGCCGAACCCGCAAATTCAACCTGGCCGGCTAAAGGGCAGGACTCTTGTCCGCGATCAGCTTTCGAATCTTCTCGACGAACTCGCTCGCAAGCATATCCTCAGTCTTCTCTTTCCCCCGAGTCCGCACGTT
>JAICJP010000085.1 GCA_025928375.1 Candidatus Sulfotelmatobacter sp. | reverse complement strand
CCCGCTTGTTGAGGCGTGACGATCACCTCCGTGGTCTGGCCTGCGGGAATCTCCTCATCAAGTTTGAGCGGGCGCAGGAAGAAGCCGTGGGTCACGTCTTCGCTGTGCAGACGAAGCTTTACGGTCTGACCCTTCTTGAGAATGATCTTGTCGGGGCTGAAGGCGAAGCGCTTCGCCGTGATCTCAATGACGGGCAGGTTATCTGCTCTTACCCGACCGGTGCCGCTGAGCAAAATGCCCAGGCACACGCAGAGGACGGCTGCGAACACACGAAGACGCACTTTCATCGATAGCATGAAACATTCCTTTCTTTTCCGAAGAATTGTTTAAACCAGCGGATTTCTCAGGAACTGCTGGACTCCGTTGATGCCGCGGAATTCGCGAGCCGTGAGTTCCACATCCTCTATGAACAGCGGCGCCGTTCCGGGCCGCGGCGCGCCATTGAAACTCACAGTGCGAATCCCGAGATTCTTGAAGGGATGATCCTTGTCGAAAGGTACAGCCTTCCGCGGTCCGGCGGCCCCGCTCGGATCGGGAAAACCAAAGATCAATGAGCGCGCGCCATAGTGGTGCACTGCGCCAATCTGGTGCTCGTCGTCGCGATGGATGTGCCCATAAAGCACGGTCACATTGTCGTAGGGGGAGAGAAGGTTCATAACCTCATCGCCATCGCTGGTGAACCATTCCCAGTCCGGCCGAAGATCGAACAAGGGGCGGTGGGTGAAAACGACAATGGGCGCAGCCTTCGGGAACCGGGCCAGATCTTTCTTCAGCCACGCCAGCTGTTCAGCGCCAACTTCCGGCTTGGGGCGGGTAACGTTGTCGAGCGCCACGAAATGGACGCCGCGGTGATCGAAGGAGTAGAAGGTCTCGCCAAAAACTTCGCGATACAGGCCGCCACTGTCGAGCCCGGCATCGTGCTCGCCGGGAACATGGCGAATCATGGGCACGTTCATACGCCTCGAGATCTCCTGGAATTGCTTCATGCGCTGCACGTGAACATTTCGGTCTTCGGTATCGTGCGTGAGGTCGCCGGTGAACAGCACCAGATCGGGGCGCCGGGGCAGCGCGTTCACCATATCCACAGCGCGTTCAAAAGCTTTCGTGCCCAGGGGATCCGGGGGCCCGTTGAAACCTACGTGGGCATCGCTTAATTGAAGAAACGAAAAAGGAGTGACCTTCTCTCCTGTGGATTTGCCGAGTTCGGAGAACAAATGGCCAGCTTCTCCTCCCCTGGCCGCCGCAGGATAGGCCGAGTACAGCACGCCAATTCCGAGCGATGTGCCTGCTATTTTCAGAAACGATCTGCGATCTGTTTGTTTCATGTTTCCTCCTGTGTCCCGTGCCATCAAGAACTGCAGGTGTAGGCAAAATATTCCCGAAAGCGCGAGAAAACTATTTTTTGCAAGGACGGGAATAAAACGAGAGGGAGCGCAGTTTATGCTATGGAGGTGCCAGACCCACGCTTGCCCGCCGCGAACTTTGCAGATCTGGCTCTGCCTCTTTTCGACCAGCTCTACAATTTCGCCCACTGGCTGACGCAAGACCGCCATGAGGCGGAAGATTTGGTGCAAGAGACTTTCGCGAAGGGGTTACGTGGATTCCAGAGCTTTCAGCCCGGAACGAATTTCCGGGCGTGGATGTTCCGGATTCTGCGCAACACGTTTCTGACCTCCCGCACGGGATTGAAATCGACGGTTCCGCTGGAAGACGATGCGAGTGAGACCATTCCGTCCGGTGATCTTTCGCCCGAGGATGTGCTTGTGGAACAGGCAAACCGTGACGCCGTGCGGCAGGCGCTCAACGAATTATCCGTTCCCTTTCGAGAGATCCTGCTGCTGTGCGACGTGGAGGAGATGTCGTATGAAGAGATTGCGCAGGTGCTAACCATTCCGCCGGGTACGGTGATGTCGCGCCTGCATCGCGCGCGCAAGGCTTTACGCACGCGGCTGCTGGAGAAATCCCCAGGAGGTGTGAATGCCGTGCGATGACTGGCGTGGAAAACTGGACGCCTATGCTGACGGCGAACTCTCGCTGCCGGAGATGAACGCTCTGGGCGATCACATGCGCCGCTGCGCGGATTGCTCGGTGCAGGCTCTGCAGCGGGTACAGTTGAAACGCTCCGTCGCGGTTGCGGGCAGGCGTTATGAGCCGAGCGCAGAATTCCGAGCGAAGGTCACAAACAGCGTGAATAGGAAGCGCGATCGCGGCACTGGATGGTTCTGGAAAATTCTTGTCGTGCCGGCCCTGCTGACCCTGATCTTCGTTGCGGGCTTGAATTATTATGTGCGCGGCGCCAGAGCAGAGAGACAGCGCGTGTACAGCGAATTGGCCGATCTGCATGTGGCCACGCTCGCCAGCAGCACTCCCGTCGACGTTGTCTCAACCGACCGGCACACGGTGAAGCCGTGGTTTGAAGGGCGAATTCCCTTCACCTTCAACTTGCCGGAACTGCAAGGCACGGATTTCTCGCTGCTCGGCGGAAGAGTTACTTATCTCGCGCAGGTGCCCGGGGCGCACCTGATTTATCGTCTTCGCAAGCACGAAATTTCCGTATTCATCTTCCCCGATTCCGGCGCGCCTGCAGCAGCTTTGTCGGGAGCGGCGGAAGTCCGATCCTTCACCTTCGAAGACTGGGCGCAGAATGGATTGCGCTATTTCGTGGTAGGCGATGTTGGGGGAAATGACATTGAGGCTCTCAGCAAGCTGCTGCGCGATGCGCGGTAATGACGAGCTTCACTCAGCTTTCTTGGCGCGGTACAAGCCAGCGATTCCGAAGGTGTAGGGCGTCCATGAGGCCTCGCCGAAGCCCGCTGCCTTCATGCGCTCCAGCATCTGCGGCGGCGAAGGAAAGCGCTCCACCGATGCGGGCAGATAGGCGTAAGGACCGGATACGCCTGAGATGATCGTCCCGATGCGCGGCAGCACCTGCTTGAAATAAATTCGGTACAAAGAACCTAAGGGGCCCTGGGGCTCGCCGAAATCGAGGATGCCGCATTCTCCACCCGGGCGCAGCACGCGAATGATCTCGCGCAGGCCGGCATCATAGTCGGCGAGATTTCGAAAACCGAAGGCGGAAATCACGAGGTCGAAATGTGCGCTGGGGAAGGGTAAATTGAGAGCATCGGCCTCGATCCAATCGAGGACCGATTGCGCAGCCAGAGATTTCGCAGCGGCGCGCTGCAGCATGGCGTGAGAGAAATCGGCGCCAAGGATCCGCGCCGGGGACTTCCCTGCCTCGCGACGCAGCGCAAATGTCATGTCACCGGTCCCGCAACACAGGTCGAGAACGCGGGAATCCGCACGCCCCAGGATGTGCCGAAACGTGCGGGCGGTGCGGCGCCACCACATGCGGTCTACGTTGCAGGACAGCACGTGGTTCAGCAGATCGTAGCGCGGCGCGATGGAAGTAAACATATCGCGCACGGCGCGCGCCGCGGACTGCTGATCGCGCGAGCCTGCGGGAGCAGCTCCGACGACGCTGGGTTTGAGAGATTCCGGCACGAGAATTCGCGGTCAGTGCTTCTTCTTTTTCGCGCTCTTCAGTTGCTTCACAATGCGCTCGACCTGGAGCACATGATTGGTGTCGTGGCCGGCGAACATGCGCGTGAGGTGCGCGATCGTTTCTTTCCCCCGTTCCAGGTGCATTCCATAGTTATCCCAAGTCTCACGCGGGATCTCCTTCAACATGGCGAGATTGTTCTCCCGAAGAGTGCGGAAGACTTCCAGAGAACGACGAGCATCGCGGCCGCGGTATTCGAAAACTGACGCCCACGAATCCTGATCGAAGGGTTGTATGGTGATGCCGTTCTCGCCGATTACGGAACGCATGCGCCAACTGGCAACGATCTCGGCGTCGGCCAGGTGCGCGACGATTTCAGCAATCGACCACTTCGCCGGTTCGGGGCGCCATTTCAACTGCTTTGGGGACAGCCCCTGAATGGATTTCTTCAGTTTGGCGGCGGTGGAGCGCTGCACCTTTACGGCATCCTGACCTTCTACGTAACCGAGAATGCGTCCTATGTATTGTTCTGCTGTTTCTGGCATGGGTCACTCCAATGAAACTATTGAACGCCTTTGAGTCCGTCGAATTATCTGGACCGGACCGAGGCGCGTCGGGAGAGGCGGCGAATTTCTTCCACTGCACTCGCGACCGCGCTTTCGGGCACATCGCTGGATATCTCGACTTTGCCGATCTCGCGAGGCAGGACGAAATGCACGACTCCGTTTTGTGTCTTCTTGTCCGACTGCAGGCGTCCGATGATTTTGGTCGTGCTGACATTCAGCTCGGGCAGGCGGCCCAGGCTCAACACCACGTCGGCTATTCGTCCTGCGGTGAGACTGTCGGTGCGTCCGACGCTCAGTGCGATGTTGGTAGCTGCGATCGTTCCCCAAGCCACCGCCTCGCCATGGAGAAGCTTGCGATACCCGGTTTCGGCTTCCAGCGCATGGCCGATGGTGTGTCCGAGATTCAGAACTCGGCGCAGGCCGCCCTCGTGCTCGTCGGCGGAAACCACCTCGGCTTTCAGCCTCACCGATTGCGCAATCAGCCATTCCAGTTCGGTGGGATCCCGCTTGAGGATGCGGGCCCGATTCTGCTCGAAGCGAATAAAAAGCTCCACATTGCCAATGATGCCGCACTTGATGGCTTCATAAAGTCCGGCGCGAAACTCGCGGTCCGGCAGCGTCTTCAAGACCGCCGGATCGATCAGCACGACGCGAGGATGGTAAAAGGTTCCGAGCAAATTCTTCCCGGCAACGAGATTGACTCCGGTCTTTCCGCCGATGGAAGCGTCGACCTGCGCCAGCACGGTTGTGGGCACTTGCACAAATTCGACGCCGCGCATGTACATGGAGGCCAGCAGGCCGGCAACATCCCCCACCACGCCGCCTCCCAGAGCGATGATCACGGACTTGCGGTCCGCGCCCATTTTGGCCAGTTTCTCGGCCATCGCCTCGACCGTCGCGAGGCGTTTGGCTGGTTCCCCATCCGGCATCATGATCATTTGCGGGCTGAAGCCACCACCTTTGAGGGAACTCAGGAATTTCGCTCCCCAGCGCTTGCGAACCGGCGCAACGGTCACGACAAAGACACGGCTGGCGTTAGGCAGAAGCTCGGCGAGTACCGATCCGGCGCGCGACAACAAGCCGTTCTCGATGGAGGCCTGGTAGGGGCGCGGCAGGACATGGATGGTGGCTTGCGGCATTGCCGTTCCATCATAGCGTAAGGCGTATACAGACGCCGTTCCCCTTCAGTGGTAGTATTCCTTCGGTTTATGAAGGGTTTGCCAGCCGACACCGATTACATTGTCATTGGCGCCAGTGTCGCGGGACTGCGTGCCGCGGTCGATCTGGCCGCAGCCGGACGTGTACTGGTTCTCAACAAGAAGGAAATCCCCAATTTCAGCGCGGTAGACGCCAAGAGCCAGGCCTCATGGTTGAGCGACGAAGACGATATCAGCCTGCACCTGCAGGACACGCTGGATTGCGGAGACGGTTTGTGCAATGTTGCCGCCGTCAAGCTGCTGCTGGAAGAAGCCCCACCGCTGATCGAAGAATTGATTGCCTGGGGGAAGGCTCACGGGACCAAGCTTGTTTTTGGGCCGGAGAATGCCCACAGCCGCGGACGCGTGCTGCATGCTGACGCCGAGCCGGCGGGTCGGGAGATTTATCGCATTCTGAGTGAGAAGCTGAAAGCGCTTAAGCATGTGTCGATTGCCCCGTCTACTTTAGTGACTGGTCTGCGGGTTGAGGGTGGAGAGGTGACTGGGATCTCGGTGCTCGACGAAAAAGGGGTGCCCCAGGAGATCGCGTGTTCAGGGGTGCTTCTTGCGACCGGCGGGCTGGGACAGATTTACCGCAACACGACGAATCCTGAGGCGGCTACCGGAGACGGGGTGGCGCTGGCGTTCCAGGCAGGGGCGGAGCTCAGCGATTTGGAATTCGTTCAGTTCCATCCCACCACGCTGTACATGAAGAAGGTTCCGATAATTCCCCTGCCGGAAACAATCCTGGAACAGGGCGGCTATCTGCGGAATTTCGAACTGAATCGGTTCATGGGCAAGTACCATCCGGCGGCCGAACGGGCTCCCCGGGATTTGGTGTTGCGCGCCATCATGCATGAGATGGAAGTGAGTGGCGCGAAGGACCCGTTCGTGTATCTGGATGTGACCCACATGCGGGCGTCGGTGATCCAAAAACACTTCCACCGCATTTACGAGACCTGCATGGCGCATAACGTGGACATCACGGAGGACGTGATTCCGGTTCGTCCGGCGGAACTGTTCTGCATGGGCGGGGTACGCACGGATTTAAATGGCAAGACGAACGTGAAAGGCTTGTATGCCGCCGGCGAGGTCGCGGGAACAGGAGTGCACGGCGCCAACCGCCTGCCCAGTAACGCGCTGCTCGAATCGCTGGTGTTTGGATCCCGCGCGGGGAAGGCAATGGGGAGTATTGAGAAGCTTGCGGCGAAAGGCGAGGCGCAACCCAGGGCGGCATATTCCAACGGCCCGGTCGATGCGGGAGTGGAAGAGTTGATCGGACAGATTCAGGATCTGATGTGGAAAGAGGTCGGAATCGTTCGGACGCGCGCGGGCATGCAGAAAGCGATCAAGACTTTGGAAGAAATGGCGCCGAAGGTTGCTCAGCCCAAAACGCGGCGGAGTTACGAGGCGGCCTATCTGCATGCGACCGCTCTGCTGGTGGCGAAATCGGCTTTCGCGCGCGAGGAGAGCCGGGGGGCGCACTACCGCATGGAATATGCCGATCACGACGACCGTAAGTTTCTGAAACACTCCGTGGTGCGTGGAGAGAAGATCGTGTTTTTGAACTAACGCTGGTAAAGCCCACTTCTCGCAAAAGCGGCGACAAGTGGGGCACCCCACCTGATCATCCTACGTCTTGGACTCTGCGGGTTCGGGAAAAGCTATCGACAACGCGATTGCAATGAGCAGGACTCCGGCGATCGCCGCGAGCGTGATGTGGATCGGGACTTTAAAGAAGTTCGATAGCAGCATCTTGCACCCCACCAGCATGAGGACCACAGCCAATCCATAGTGCAGGAAGCGGAATAACTTCATCAGGCCGGAAACGGCGAAGTACAGCGAACGCAGGCCAAGGATCGCGAAAACATTTGAGGTGTAGACGATGAATGCGTTCAGGGTGATGGCCAGGATTGCGGGAATAGAGTCCACGGCGAACAGAACGTCGCTGGTCTCAATGACCGCGAGCACAATCAACAGCGGCGTTGCCGAACGTACTCCATTGTCGCGCACGAAGAATTTTCCATGCCGATAATCCGGGGTCACTGCGATAAAGCGGCGCACAAGCTTCACCACGGGATTTTTGGCGGGGTTGACGCTGTGTCCGCCAGAGAGTGCAAGCTGAATGCCGCTGTACACCAGCAGGGCACCAAAAGCGTAGAGGATCCAATGAAAGCGGTGGATCAGGCCAACGCCGGCGGCGATAAAAATGCCACGCATGACTAATGCGCCGATGATTCCCCAAAAAAGCACGCGGTGCTGCTGCTCTTCGGGAACGGAAAAATACTTGAAAATCACCAGGAACACGAACAGGTTGTCGATGCTCAACGAGAGTTCAAGAACATAGCCGGCGAGGAATTCCAGGCTGCTCTGGCGATCCTGCCAGACATAGAGCCCGCCGGCGAAGAGCAGTGCGAGCGCCACATACATGGCGCTCCAACCCAGGGCTTCGCGAAAACGCACAACATGGCCGGAACGGTGAAAGACCTTCAGGTCGAGCACCAGCATGCCCAGCGCGAACAGATTGAAGAGAATCCAGAAATAGAGCAAAGGGAGCCCTAAAAGTGCTTAAGAATTATCACTACTTAATGGTGCCATGCAAAAAGCGATGCGCGCTAACGTTGTGATTCACGATCGACGAGTCATTTTTGACGTCCTCGTTTTCCGCTAACCCAGTCGTCCCAAATGCCGTTGGCCTTCATCATTTCTACGCTCTTGCTCTCTCGCATGTTCTGCTCGATCTGATCATGGGTGAGACGCGGGCCAATTTTCTGGTCCAAATTCGCAAGTTCCAGCGCCAGTAAGGTGGCCTCGGCCACGTGCTTTTTCAACTGAGGAAAATCCACTTTGTCATACGTGTCCGACACGGCGTGATAGTTTTCGAGGTAATTCGCTTCTTCCTGTTCGGCAACAAAGGTGGGGACTCCCTCGAGCATAAAGTCGAAGTGATCCGTTCCCCACTCCATATTAGTCTCCACATCGTTCACGCCAAACTGGGCGAGCGGAGCGAGGAGTTGCTTGATGGAGGAGACGAGGTCGCTACGACCGCCGACCGAGAATCCCGTGGTCTTTCCTGAGCCGGAGTCATAGATGATCACGCCCGCGGCTTTGTCCAGTTCAGCCCGGTGATGCGAGGCGTAGGCGCGAGAACCGAGCAGTCCCTGCTCTTCTCCGGAGAAAAGGATGAAACGAATGGTACGGCGGGGGAGGACTTCGGAGGCTTTGATCGCCCGAAGGGCATCGATGACCAGCGCGGCATTGCAGCCGTTGTCGAGCGCCCCGGTGCCGAGATCCCAGGAATCAAGGTGCGCGCCGACGATTACGAACTCGTCCGGTTTTTCCGCGCCACGGAGTTCGCCAATCACGTTGGAAGATTTTATGGGTCCGCCGATCTGGTTGGGGATGGAAAGATCGGCCCAGACCAGATTCTTATCCGCGAGCAGGCGCGCGATGCGTTCGCCGTCTTCGCGCGCCACGACGACCATGGGTATTTTGTCGATCTCGCCAGCTCCGGAGTTGGTGTGACGATACAGGATGTCGTGCTCGCGGGTGGCCATGAAGGCGATCGCCTTGGCCTTGGCTTTGATGGCGCGGTCGACGATTGGCGGGGCATTCGCGTATTCGGCAAACAGATCGGCCCAGGTCTTCAGGACTGTGGTGTGTACGAGAAGGATCTTGCCTGTGACATCACCCGCCTTCTGGAATTCGGCGTCGCTGCCCTCACCGACATCGACTACTGGAACGTGCCTCACCGGAGCCAGGGCGGGGGCCCATGCGACCGAAACTGCTCGCACTCGGAAAGAGGAAAGCACGGTTGCTCCCCCGACTCGCGTAGGGCTCACTTCGTACGCGGTGGTCGCAGTCATGTCCGTGGCGCCTTCGGACCATGAGTTTGGAATTTCGAAGCTTTCTGCATGAACGCTGTCGGCACCTGCCGCGGTAAAGGCCTGCATTCCCCATTGGACAGCATGCTGCATGGCAAGAGTGCCAGGCACCCGGCCGCCTACCTCGTCGGTTAATCGGCGCAGGTTGGCTTCGAGCGGCGAGGGCTGCAGGGCTACCTGGATGATGTGATTGGCGTCGGCGTTGGGATCGGCGGGACTTGCGGAGAAACCAAGGATATTCAGAATGCAAACGAAGAAAAGGGTTTTCGCAGTTCGCATAGGGTGTGTGCATTAGAAACGAAATTTTACAAAAGAGCAAAGTGGAGTTCACGACTCTCAGCGAACTACCCCACTCTAAACGTCGCCAAATGCGCGACGTTTAGAATGGGGCACCGTCCATCTCACGCTCAGGTCTTTCGAATTTCACTTGGGGGGGAGCGGGTCCATCTTGTCCAGGATGCGTGCGCTCTCCTGCATGGTCTGGCCGACGATCTTCAGGCTTTCCGGACTGAGCTTATCGATAGTGTCTTGAGAAGAGTGCCAGAACACGTTGTTGTAGCCGTAGTTGAAGTCGATCAGATCGACGCAGGGAACGCCGCGCTTCACGAACGGGAGGTGATCGTCGTCCATGGGCAGGGCACGGCCGAAAAAGTGTGACTGGTAGCCGAGGCGCTTGGCGGCTTCGTAGACGACGCTCTGCAACCACGGGGTGGAATTGCCGTCGCGATCGACATTGAGGTCCGCGTCGCCAATCATGTCGGCGAGCAGAAAGGCCTTAACCTTCTTCAGCGTGCCATCGGCCTGCCAGTTCTCTGCCAGATGCGTGATGCCGTAAAGGCTGTCGGACATGAAATCGACTTCGGTATCCGGCTTCATGGCTTCTTCGGCGTCGTCCCAAATCAGCCAGATGCGGTAGCCGTCGCGCTGCTTGCCTCGCAACTGGTTGGCGATCTCCAGCAACAGCGCGCTCGATGAAGCGCCGTCATTTGCTCCTACATACGGAGTATTTCGCAAAGGGTAATTCGTATCGTAATGGCTGGCAAAGATGATGATACCGTCCTTCTTGCCGGGGAATTTGGCGACGATGTTGTGGACCGGGAACTTACCGATGTTGGTATCGGCAGTGAAAACATCGTTCTCGACCTCATCCCCCTTGAGGTGGGCAGTGATGTAGTCCTCCACCTTCTGGTGGCTCGCGCTGTTCAAGGGACGCGGGCCGAATTTCACGATATCTTTGGTGTATTGCATGGCGCGGGCGGCATCGAAGGCGGGAACCGGGCCGGAATCGGGTGGAAAATTGAGCGCCACTGGTTCCGCCGCTGCGGGAGCCGAGGCCGGCTGGTTCTGAGCGCTGCCATTCTCGCGATCGCAGGCCAGCAGGGATAGCGCCGAGACCAGCACGATCCAGGTTACGGATTTAGCCCGGCTCATTTTGCGGCCTGTTTCTCTCGGCGAGCAGCGCGGGTCTTGGGATGGACCAGCCATGCCACACCGATGCTCACGGCGTAGAGAGCGATCATGGGCGCGGCAAAGATGCACATATTCAGGATGTCTGTGGTGGGCGTAACGATGGCGGCGACGATGAAGATCACCAGGATGGAGTAGCGGAAATTCTTGAGCATGAATCCGGCACTGATAATGCCCATCAGTGACAGGAAGAAGACCAGGATGGGCATCTCGAAAATGAGGCCCATACCGAGGATGATGCTTAGGAAAAGCGAAGTGTACTCGCCGATGGTGATCATCGGCTGGAATTGCTTGCCGAAGTTGATCAGGAAATTCAGCGCCGCAGGATAAACGATTTTGTAGCCAAACAGCCCGCCGCAAACGAACAGAGTGATGGTCGAGACCATGAAGGGCACGACATACTTCTTTTCCTTGCGGTACAGTCCCGGCGAGATGAACATCCACACCTGGTAAAGAACGAACGGAGACATCAGGAACAAACCGGCGAGGGCGGCGATCTTCAAGTAAAGGTTGAAGGGTTCGGTGGGGTTCAGGTAAACCAGCTTTTCCGCCATCCCGTTGGCTCTCAGGGCGTCGATGATGGGCCGCTGCATGTATTCGTAGATCTTCTCCACCTTCCACCAGCAGGCAAAGAAACCAACGGCAACCGCTGCAATCGAGTACACAAGACGGCGGCGGAGTTCCTCGAGATGATCGAGGAAGCCCATAGTGGGCATCGCTTCTTTTTCTTCTTCGACGGGAGGGACTTCCGCGACTTCAGGCATGGGATTCCTGGGAACTGGAGGATGTCAGGGCGTCGGACTGAGTGGTGTCAGCCGCCGAAGCGGGGTCAGCGCTGGGGTGGGCGGCCTCGGTGGCACCGGGCTCAGATCCATTGGGCCGGGCCGGAGAAGCGGGCTCGTCATTGGGTGCGGCGAGGGTTGCGGGCGGTTCTACCGGTGTGGTCTCAGTTTGTGGCGAACTCCAGCTCCGGCTGGTGGTGCCTTCGACCCGAGGATACGGGGGCAGAATCGTCGGGTGCTTTTCGACCTCCAGCTGAGAGATCTCCTGCTCGATCTGCGACTTGAATTCGTTGGAGGCACGGCGAAATTCATTCATGAATTTGCCGACCTGGCGGGCGATCTCCGGCAGCTTCTTGGGCCCAAAGATGATGAGGGCCAGAAAGAACAGGAAGATCGTTTCAGAAAAACTCATACGGGCCATCATATAGCCCCGGTGGCGAGGGCGGCAATTGGCGGGATCAATCTCGCGGTGGGTGGGTGCGGGTTCTCAGACCCTGATGCGATCGCCCGGCTCGTGGATTGCGAAACTGAACCTTGGGCAGGAATTCGCCGATAGATTTGTCAGGGATCGTCCGCATGTCTCTGGACCGGTACTGGATTTCTCTCGCCGTATTGATTCTGCTGATTGTTGCTCAGCAGCTGCGGATGTTTCGAATGCGGCGGAACGCGAAAAAGAAGGAGGAATTGTTTCAGATTGTCACCGAAAACGCGGCCGACATGATCGCTTTGGTGGACGTCAAGGGGCGCCGCTTGTACAACAGTCCGGCGTACGAAAAGGTTCTGGGGTATTCGCCTGCGGAATTGGGGGAGACCTCGGCTTTTGAGCAGATCCATGCTGACGATCGCTATCGTGTGCTGGAGGCGGCGCGGGAAGCGCGGGACACAGGAGTGGGCCAACAACTGGAATACAGGATCCGGCACAAAGATGGCAGTTGGCGTGTGCTGGAATCGATCTCCAGCCCCATTCGCGACGAAAAAGGAGCAGTGGCGAAACTGGTCATTGTGAACCGTGACATCACCCAGCGCAAACGTGCCGAGGAACAACTGGAGCACAACCTGTTTCATGATCCGCTGACGGGATTGCCCAACCGACGTCTCTTTCTCGATCGCCTGCAGACCGCGTTTTTCCGCGCACGGCATGATGCCCGACATTCCTACGCGTTGCTGCTGGCGAATATAGATCGCTTCAAGCTGTTCAACGACAGCGCAGGCAGCGAAGGCGGCGATCGCGTATTGCAGGAGCTCGGGCGCGCGATTGCCGCGTGTTTGCGGGACGATGACACCATTGCTCTGGGCCAGAGCGGCGGGGCGGTATCACGGCTGGGAGGCGATGAGTTCGCGGTCATTCTGGATGGCATGAGTGATCCGAGCGATGCCTTGCGGATTGCCAAGCGGATTCAAGCGGCGGTAGCTGAGCCATTCTTTCTCGATTCCAGGGAGATGCGAGCATCGGCCAGTATTGGGATTGCCTTGAGTACCCTGGCCCATGAAAAGCCCGAAGACGTATTGAAGGATGCGGACGCCGCCATGCGCCGCGCCAAAGCTCTGGGCGGCGCACGCTGTGAAGTGCTCGACGAAGCCATGCATACGCGCGCGGAGGGACGCTTGCGGCTGGAAGCAGACTTGCGGGCCGCGCTTGCCGGAGGGCAGTTCCGCATCTACTACCAGCCGGTTCTAGAGCTGAAGACTCGCACCGTTGCCAGCTTCGAAGCCTTGTTGCGCTGGGAACATCCAACGCAGGGGTTAATCTCTCCGGACCGGTTTCTAGAGGCTGCCGAGGACTCCGGGATCCTGGTGTCGACCGGACATTGGCTGGTGCAGCAAGTATGCGGCCAGTTGCGGGAGTGGGAACAAACCCGTCAGGCGAAGGAGCCGGTCAGCGTCACGGTGAATGTTTCGGCGAGGCAGTTTGCCGACGCGTGCCTGGCGAGCGATATTCAGCAAGCTCTCCGGGAAACTGGGCTGGATCCTTCCCGTCTGGAACTGGAGATAACCGAGACCACCGCCAGTGCTGATCCGAAGCTTACGATCACCGTGCTGGCGCACCTGAAGCACATGGGAATTGGCGTGATCCTGGATGATTTTGGGATTGGGGCAGCTTCCCTGCGGGGTCTACGGCAGTTTCCAGTGGACGCATTAAAGATAGACCGCTCGCTGGTTCGCGAGATGCAGAGCGACCGTTCGGCCAGCGACCTGGTTGAGATGATTATCACGATCGCGCACAAGATGGGCTTGCGAGCAATTGCGGCGGGCGTGGAAAACGCGCGACAATTCGAGCGCCTCCTGCAGTTGGGATGTGATTTTGGCCAGGGATTTTACTTTTCGCAGCCACTGGAATCCAAAGCCGCACTGCAGTTCCTGAGCCGAGAGGCCGCCGCCGCGGGGCGGTGATTGTTTCTTTTAACGGGTGCCATTTCCCGGTGAGACTACCCGGCCGTACTCGGTCGCACGGCTCAGGCGGTCGAACATGCGCCAGGTTGCAAGCGAGACCTTGCTGATGGCGTCTTCTCCGTCGCGCTCATTGCGCAGGTATCCCGTCATCACGCAGATCACGTACGGGCGTCCTTCCACGAAGACGATTCCCGAATCGTTGCGAACTGCTTCCAGTTCGCCCGGCTTGTTGGCGACTTGCAGTTCGGGCGGCAGATCGCGGGGGATGAAGGACGCTTTGCCGGTGCTCAGCATTTTGAAGAAGTCCGCCGTGGATTCTTTGTTGAGGACCTTGCCGTGATAGGTGGCGTCCAGCAGCTGCATCATTTCGCGCGGCGTTGAAATGTTCTCGCGGCCTTGCCTGGCGCCGTCCAAGTCCATCATCTTGCGCCGAAGTCGGGTGTGGCTGAGTCCAAGGGAGTCCAGCATGGCATTTACGTTCTGCATGCCGACCTTGTCGATCAGGACGTTGGTGGCGGAATTATCACTGACTGCAATCATCATGGTGGCCAGGTCACGCAGGGTGACCCGAGTCACGCCGGGTGTTAGGCCGTTCATGATGTCGCTGTCGGGCACCAGATCGGCAGACTGCACTGTGTAGAGGTCGGTAAGTTTAAGTTTTCCCTGCTGCGCCTGAAGGTAGAGATTCGCCAGCACCGTGATCTTGATGGAACTGGCCTGGGCGAATACTTCGTTTTCAT
>JAICJP010000262.1 GCA_025928375.1 Candidatus Sulfotelmatobacter sp. | reverse complement strand
GACAATGCTTACTACAAGGCGGAAGCAGTACAATCATGCGAGTGAGCAAAACAGGCGCACTAACGATGACGTTGATCGCGGTGCTTTGGGCCGTGACTCCGGCGATTGCCTGCCTGCTGCCGATGCACCAGATGACGCCAGCGGAGCATGAGTGCTGCCGCAAAATGGCGCAGCAATGCGGTTCCTCGGTAATGCCCTCAGGCCACTCTTGCTGCCAGGGACATCAACGGAACACTGCCGTTAGCCCCGTACCGACTTATCCTCCAGACCGTCCTTTTGCGCTGGCGATTGTTCCTCCAAGCTCGATCCTCCTTGTTGACTCCGCGTTAACTTCGCCCCTTTCACCGGCACTGGAAGCCCCGCCTCCGGAATCGTCTCCCGGCTGTAGATCCATTCTGCGAATCTAGAGATCCCTCCTTACTCCGATTTGGCTGTCGTTTCTCTGTGCGCTTTCGTGCGCACGGAGCTGACGCGCGGCTGAGCTCTGTCTTCGAAACCCAAACGGAGGAGTGATGAAAGCCCTATGTGTCGTTCTTTGCCTATCCCTTTTTCTGGGATCGGCGATTCTCTCGCGTGCGCAATTGCCGGAAGATGGCAGCGATAAGCTGTCCGCGGCCGCGACCCTGCTTCCGCAGCATCACCATTCCGATGTATCGGGGCGGGCGTACAACCTGGATGGGATTGAAGAGATGGCTCTGGCCGCCAACCCAGAAATCAAGGTCGCGGTCAGAAAGCTTGCTGTGGCTGAAGCGCACGTTGCTTCGGCGGGCGGGCTGGAGGATCCGTCGCTCATGTACCGAGGCTGGCAAGTTCCACTACGTCAGCCCTGGAACTACAACGCCGCCCAAAATATGTTCATGGTCGGCCAGACGTTTCCAGGGCCAGGCAAGCGTGGCCTGCGAACGAGCATCGCTAGAACCGATGTTGCGGAAGCAAAAGCTGCATTGGACGCGACCAGGCTCGACGTTCGAATTCGAGTGCGAAAAGCGTTCTACGATCTTTTGCGCGCGGAGGATGGCCTACGAATTCACGATCAACACGTCGATATCGCCCAGCAGGCGGTCGCGGCGGCGAAGATCAAGTATTCGGTGGGGAAGGTGCCACAGCAGGACGTACTGAAAGCGCAAGTGTCACTAACGCGGCTGGCCGAACACCTGATTCACTTCGAGCAGGATACCGAGCTAGCCCGCGCCCGTCTGAATACGTTGTTGGGTCATGACCCGAGTGCGCCGATCGACGTTCGTGGCGATCACGTCATCTCCACTCAGCTGCCGTCCATCGAGGCTCTCGAAAAGATGGCGCTTCAATCCAGGCCTGACCTTGTCCAGATGCAAGCTGCGCTGGATAAGAGTCACACGGAAGAAGCGCTGGCCAAGAAAACCTATAGCCCGGATTTCACCGTGTCGGGAGGTTACATGCTCATGCCGGGCGGTTCTGAATTTCGAAACAACTACATGCTGGAAGCGTCGATCAACTTGCCCTGGCTGAATCGCCGTAAACACGATGCGGAAATCGCAGAGTCCACGGCGAAAGTCACGGAGCAGGATGCTGAACTGGCGGCGATGCGAAACAACGCATTCGGCCAAATTCAAGAAGCGCTGCTTGAGGCCCGGGCCGCACAGAAGCTTGCCGCCGTCTACCAGCAGTCCCTGCAACCGCAGGCCGAAGCCACGTTGCATTCGACTGTGATTGCCTACGAGAACAATCGCACTGAGTTCCTGGACCTGCTGGACAGCCAGATGACGGTCATTGATCTGGATCTTGCCTACCTGCAGGCCGTCTCCGAGTTCGACGCACGGCTGGCGGATCTAGAACTCGTAGTAGGCGCGCCGATTGAGCAAGTACAGAAATCTTCGCCGGAGGTGACGCAATGAGTGAACACAATTATCGACGTGCCCTTGGCATACTCGTTGCCCTTTGCATTCTGCTGGCCGTCGCCCTGGGATATGTTCTTTTCCGCGATCACAAGAGTGCCGCAACCGAAACCGACGATCCGGTCATAGCCAGAGGACCAGCCAAAGGGCCAGACGCAACAGCGCAGCCAATGCCGACGGAAGATCGAGTGGCGGAAGACTCCGCGCCCAATCTCACCCCGGTACAGCTGTCGCCCCAACGCCTGCAAGCAATTGGTGTGAAAACGGCAGTAGTCGAGATGCAGGTGCTCAAGGATGAATTGCGAGTGCCGGGCAATGTGGATGTTAATGAGCAACAGCTCTCCTATGTGCAAACCCGCTTTCCAGGATGGATTCAAAAGGTATTTGCCAACGCAACCTACCAGTACGTGCGGAAGGGGCAACCGCTGTTCACGATCTACAGTCCCGATCTAGTCAGTACGGAGCAGGAGTACCTGCTCGCCAAGCAGAACCAGAATGCTTTCGCGCATGACATGCACGGGGCGGCGTCCAAAGAAGGCGACTGGTTGCTACTGGCCGCAGCGGATCGTTTGCGGCAGTTCGATATCCCGCAACGGGAGATTGCGAAGCTGGAACAAGGCGGCCAGCTGCAACATGACATCGAGATTGATTCGCCAGTTTCCGGCTACATCACGGAGCGCAACGCTTTACCAAATCAGTACGTGCAGGCTGAGAGCAAGCTCTACACGATCGCTGATCTTTCTTCGGCCTGGGTTTACGCGAATGTGTCGCAGACGGACGTCGGCCGTCTAAAACCTGGCAACAGAGCCATTGTCACGGTCGATGCTTATCCCGGAAGGCGCTTTAACGGTCGCATCGACCAGATCCTCCCCCAGGTCGATCCCATGACGCGGACTGTGCGAGTGAGGCTTGTGTTCAACAATCCTGGTGTGGTGTTGAAACCCGGCATGTATGTGAATGTCAGCATCGGAGTGCCACTCGGGAGGCAGTTGGTTGTTCCCGCCTCAGCAGTATTGCAGGCAGGCACTCGCCAGATCGCATTTATCGATCACGGGCAGGGCTACCTCGAACCTCGCGTGATTGAAGTCGGGCCGAGAGTTGATGATCGTGTCCCCGTCCTCAAAGGCTTGCGATTGGGCGAACTAGTTGTCAGTTCAGCGAACTTCCTCGTGGATTCGGAAGCGCAGCTTCAGGCCGCGATGGAATCATTCGCTCCTCCGCCGCCGGGCGCTGGTGCGGCGGCTGCGATGAATGCACCCGCTCAGCAAATTGGGATTGATCTGAGCACACAACCCGATCCACCTCACAAAGGCGCAAACACTGTACGAATAAAGCTGACGGGGGCGGACGGTAAGCCGGTCACAGGAGCACAAGTCAGTGCTGCATTTTTCATGGCTGCGATGCCTGCCATGGGTATGGCCGCGATGCGAGATGTGGCCACTCTTGCCGATAAAGGCAACGGGAACTATGAAGGTCCATTGCAACTGCAAACCGGAGGTACGTGGCAGGTCACCGTTAGCGTACAGCGGGCAGGCCAGACTATGGTCACGAAACAACTGAGCGTCAGCGCCACGGGAGGCATGTGATGATCGCGCGAATTATTGACTGGTGCGAACGCAATCGCTTTCTCGTATTTACCGGAGCAATCTTGCTGACAATCGCGGGCGCGTGGTGCTTGCAGCATGTTCCGCTCGACGCATTGCCTGACATCAGCGATGTGCAGGTCATCATCCACACCGAATGGGCGGGGGAACCTCCAAACGTGATCGAGGATCAGGTCTCGTACCCCATCGTTTCGTCATTACTGGCGGCTCCAAAGGTAAAGGCCGTTCGAGCGCAAACGATGTTTGGCGATTCTTATGTCTTCGTAGTCTTCGAGGATGGAACCGACCTGTACTGGGCGCGTTCCAGGGTGACGGAGTACCTGCAGCAAATCGCTGGGCGTTTGCCGGCAGATGTGCACCCTGCAATCGGGCCGGATGCCACCGGCGCAGGCTGGGTGTACGAGTACGCAATCGTTGATCGAAGTCATACGAAGAGCCTGGCTGATCTTCGCGCGCTACAGGACTGGTATTTGCGCTACCAGATCGAAACTGTTCCGGGAGTCGCGGAGGTGGCCAGCATCGGCGGATTCGTGCGGCAGTACCAGGTAAAACTCGATCCCAACAAGCTGTTCTCGTATGGCGTTCCGGCTTCCACTGTCATCGAGCGGGTGCGCGAGAGCACGAATGAAGTTGGGGGCGATGTGCTGGAGATGAGCGGGGCCGAGTACATGGTCCGAGGCCTTGGTTATCTGCGGTCGCTCTCGGATCTGGAGAACGTTCCCGTCTCCTCGAAAAATGGCACCCCGGTGTTAGTACGGGACCTTGGGACGGTGTCGTTTGGCCCGGATATACGTCGTGGTGCGGCCGACTGGCAGGGACAGGGAGAGACAGTTGGCGGCATCGTCGTGATGCGCCACGGGATGAATGCTCTCAACGTTATTAACGGAGTGAAAGCCAAGTTCCACGAGATTGCACCTTCGCTGCCTTCTGGGCTCGAGATCGTTACTGGTTATGATCGCTCTTGGCTGATCGATGAATCCATCAAGACCCTGAAGCGCGATCTCATGGTCGAAGCCCTCATTGTCAGCTTTGTGAGCGTCGCATTCCTGTTTCACTTTCGTTCCGCGCTGGTCGTCATCATCACACTGCCCATTGCGCTCCTGGCAGCGTTCATTCCAATGTATTACCTGAACGTTAGTTCCAACATCATGTCGTTAGGGGGATTGGCGCTAGCAATTGGCGTTCTCGTCGATGCCGCGATTGTGATGGTGGAGAATGGATATAAGCATGTCGCGGAGCGCAGCGGCCTGGCGGCCGGGGAGCATACGAAGACCCTGGACGATTCAGAGCGAAGACGAATCCTGACGCTCTCCGCAAAGCAGGTCGGTCCCGCCCTCTTCTATTCGTTGATCATTATTGTAGTGTCGTTTCTCCCGGTGTTCCTGTTGGAAGCGCAGGAGGGTCGCATGTTCCGGCCCCTGGCTTGGACGAAGACGCTGGCGCTTGTTTTTTCCTCACTACTGTCGATCACATTAGTGCCAGCCCTGATGCCGCTGTTTATTCGTGGACGGCTGCGCCCGGAATCGCAGAACCCGGCTGCCAGAATGACCAAAGCGATTTATTTTCCGGTCTTGCGTTGGTCACTAAGACACTGGAAGCTGGTCGTCGCCATCAACCTGATCTTCCTGGCGGTGACAATCCCCCTGTACTTCCGGCTGGGGAGCCAATTCATGCCGGCCTTGTACGAAGGCTCGTCACTGTACATGCCCAGCGCGCTGCCGGGAATCTCCATCACGCAGGCGAGCGCGCTACTGCAGGAACAAGACCGCATCATCCGATCGTTCCCTGAGGTGAAAACAGTCTTCGGCACGGTCGGCCGTTCCGACAGCGCGACGGACAACGCTCCACTCGATATGTACGACACCACGATCATGCTGAAACCGCAAGAGCAATGGCGACCAGGGATGACATACGAAAAGCTGATTCGTGAAATGGACGAGAAGTTGCAATTCCCCGGGCTAACGAATACCTGGACTATGCCCGTGCAGAACCGACTCGACATGGAACTAACGGGAATCAAGACCGCGGTGGGTTTGAAGATCCAGGGCCCAGATCTCGCGCGAATTCAGGATATCGGCGCCCAGATCCAGCAAATCCTCTCCGGTACGCCAGACACGAATTCGATTTTCGCCGAACGAGTTTCCCAAGGCTTTTATCTGAACGTAGAAGTGAATCGACCCGAAGCGGCACGCTACGGGCTCACGGTCGCGGATATTCAGCGGGTCATCACCTCGGATATTGGTGGCGCCAGCATCGCTCAAAATGTGGAAGGCCGCCAACGCTTTCCCATTGCCGTTCGATACGAGCGCGATTTCCGTGACAACCCGGAGATGCTCAGCCGCGCCCTGATCGGCACTCCTTCGGGTGCACAAATTCCAATCAGCCAAGTGGCCCGCACATATTTCTCTCGAGGGCCCGCAATGATTCGAGATGAAGACGGAGCACTAACCGGCTACGTGTATCTCGATTTGAAAAATAAAGACTATGGTGGATTCGTGAGCCGGGCGGACAGGCTCTTAAAGGCGAAGCTAGATCTCACCGGAGGGTACACCTACCGCTGGGCCGGAGAGTATGAGTTCGAATTGCGCGCCAAAGAACGGCTGAAGATCATCCTGCCCATCGTTTTCTTCGTGATCTTTCTGCTGCTCTACATCGTTTTCAAGTCTGCTACTGAAGCGGCAGTCCTGATCTTCCCGACGCTTTACGCAATGTCAGGCGGGCTTCTCCTGCAGTGGGTGCTTGGCTACAACTTCAGCGTGGCAGTATGGGTCGGCTACATCGCTCTTTTTGGAATCGCAGTCGAGACCGGAGTGGTGATGGTCGTCTACCTACACGAAGCTCTGCAG